>NZ_JRMM01000028.1:0-36477 GCF_000972905.1 Mycobacterium sp. UM_Kg27 | reverse complement strand
AGATGTGTATAAGAGACAGGCCGTGTACTGGGCGGTCGCGACCAGTAGCGCGTACTTGTTGGCGAAGTGCCGATACAGCGCGGGGCCGGAGAGACCGACCTCGGCGGCGATCTCGTCGACGCCGACCGCGTGGTAGCCGCGATCACTGAACGCACGGGCCGCGGCGCGGACGATCTGCGCCTTGCGGTCCTTGGGGCGGCGCTGCACCGCAGTCGCTGATCCCGCGGCCATGGACGCAACCATTTTCACCCCCGTGTTGACTGTTGGACCCGACGCCCATACGTTAACCACAATTTACGTTTTCATCCACGGAGGAAGTGACGTGCTGCAATCCCGGTTCATCGAAAGGCGGGTCTGACCGTGTCCGAGAACGCCAGCTCCGCCAAGCTCACCGCGACCCGCGACGGTCGGGTGCTGCGGGTGACGATTACCAATCCCGCTCGGCTCAACGCGATCGACTACGACACCATGGCGGGCCTCGGTGACGTCATCGCCGGCGCGGCCGACGACCCAGGCGTGCGGGCCATCGTCATCACCGGCGAAGGCAAGGCCTTCTGCACCGGCGCCGACCTGTCGGCCACGGCCGGCGGCGTCAGCCCCGAGGAGGTGATGGACTGCGCCTCCCGGCTGGTTACCTCGGTCGCCGAGACCCCGGTGCCGGTGATCGCGCGGATCAACGGGCCGGCCGCCGGTGTCGGCGTGGGTCTGGCGCTGGCCGCGGATCTGATCTACGCCGCCGAGAGCGCCTACTTCCTGCTGTCGTTCACCAACATCGGCCTGATGCCCGACGGCGGCACCACCGCCCTGGTTGCGGCTGGCGCCGGGCGGGCCGTGGCCAACGAGATGGCCCTGCTCGGTGGGCGCCTGTCGGCCACCGCCGCCCGCGATGCCGGCCTGATCAACGCGGTGCTCGGCGAGGCGGAGTTGGACGCCCGGGTCAACGAGGCCGCCGAGAAACTGGCCCACGGACCGCGTCGCGCCATCGAATTGACCAAGCGCGCGCTCAACGCCACCAACCTCGCCGCACTGGATGCCGCACTGGCCCGCGAGAAAGCCGGCCAGGTGGAGTTGCTGGGCTCCCCCGACTTCTTCGAAGGCGCCGCCGCGATGCTGCAGAAGCGGAAGGCGGTGTTCGGCGAATGATCGCTCAGCCGCTGCGGTCTCGCCGCAACCATTGGATGAATCAGGTGGCGAACCACGCCGCGATGCGTCCCGACGCCGTCGCCTTCCGCTGTCGTGGCAACGACACCACCTGGCAACAGCTGCACGATCGCTCCGAGCGCCTGGCCGGGGCACTGTTCCGGCGCGGCATCTCCTTCGGCGACCGCGTGCTGATCGTGATGCTCAACCACACCGAATACATCGAGGCGACCTTGGCGATCAACGCCTTGGGGGCCATCGCCGTACCGGTCAACTTCCGCCTCACCGACCCTGAGATCAGCTACATCGTCTCCGACAGTGGCGCCAAGGCTGTCATCACCGATCAACTGCTTGCACCGCTGATCGAGGCCGTCCGCAAGAACACCCCCGGCCTCGATGTGGCCGTGGTGCTCGGCGACGACTACGAATCGCTGATCGCCGAGCCCGGCGACCCGCACCCCGGCGCCGATGTCCCCGAAGACACCCCGGCGCTGATCATGTACACCTCGGGAACCACCGGAAGTCCCAAGGGCGCCATCCTGTCCCACTCGAACCTGCTCGCCCAGTCGCTGACCTGTATCCAGGCGCTGCAGATCAGTCCGGACAGCGTGTACTTCTGCGCCGCACCGATGTTCCACATCGCCGGCCTGGGCAGCATCGCGCCCAACCTGATGCTGGGCACCAAGACGGTGATCCACCCGCTCGGTGCGTTCAACGCGACCGACACCCTCGACGCCTGGGAGCGCGAGCGGGCCACCTCGGTGTTCCTGGTGCCGGCGCAGTGGCAGGTCATCTGCGCGGATCCGACTGTGCCGCAACGAGACCTGGCGCTCGAAGTGATCAGCTGGGGGGCGGCGCCGGCGTCCGACACCGTACTGCGGGCCATGGCGGAGACGTTCCCGGACGCACTCAACGTCGCGGTGTTCGGCCAGACCGAGATGTCACCCATCACCTGCGTGCTGCAGGGCACCGACGCGATCCGCAAACTCGGCTCGGTGGGCAAGGTGATCCCGACCATCTCGGCACGGGTCGTCGACGAGAACATGAACGACGTGGCGCCCGGCGAGATCGGCGAGATCGTCTACCGCGGGCCGACCATGATGCAGGGCTACTGGAACAAGCCCGACGCGACCGCCGAGGCGTTCGCCGGCGACTGGTTCCACTCTGGTGATCTGGTCCGCGTCGACGACGAAGGTTTCGTCTACGTCGTCGACCGCAAGAAGGACATGATCATCTCCGGCGGTGAGAACATCTACTGCGCCGAGGTGGAGAACGTACTGTTCGAGCACCCACTTATCCAGGAGGCCGCCGTGATCGGGCGTGCCCATGACAAGTGGGGCGAGGTCCCGGTGGCCATCGTCGCGGTAGCGGCCGGCGAGACGCCGCTGACGTTGGAGGACCTCGAGCCCTTCCTCAACGAGCGCCTGGCCCGCTACAAGCACCCGAAGGAGCTGGTGCTGGTGGACGCCCTACCCCGCAATGCCAGCGGCAAGGTGGTCAAGCCGCAACTGCGCAAGCAGTACGGCTAGCCGGGGCCGGCGCCCGGGCAGCTCAGCTGTCGCGCAGCCCGATGGCCTGCTCGAGGTAGGCCCAGAGGCGTGCGCGGTCAGCACTGCTGTCGTGGGTGAACGGCAGATAGTGCTCGGGGCGCTGTCTCCGGTCGTGCCAGAATCGGCCGGTCGGCGGAGCGGGCTGTGTTGCGGCCAGCCAGATCGCGGTGTCAGCCCCCTGCTCTGCCGTGCGCAGCAGCGGTTTGGTGAGTTTGCGGAAAGTCGGCAGCGACGTGATCACTCCCGGCGTGTCGGACCAACCCGGGTGCATGCAATACACCGAGATCCCGGCCGCCTTCCAGCGTTCGGCCAGCACCGGGGTCAGCGCCACCTGCATCCGCTTGGTGCGGGCGTAGGCGGTTGCGCCGCGGTAGGGACCGACCCGGTATTCGGGGTCGTCGACAGCCAGCGCCTGGGTATACATGCCACCCGAGGACATCAGGATGACCCGCGGGTCGGCGGACGCGGCCAATGCGGGAACCAGCAGTTCGGTCATCAGCACCGGACCCAGAACATGGGTGGCCAGGGTGATCTCGTGTCCGTCGGCGGTCTCGGCCCGCGCCGCCGGCAGCAGACCGGCGTTATGGATCACCACGTCGAGGCTGGGCAGACGAGCGCCGAGGTCAGTGACGAACCGCCGCACCGCCGACAGGTCGGCCACATCACACACCTCCGCGCGCAGGTCGGCATCCGGGTGCTCGACGGCCAGCTCGGCTCGGGCGCCTTCGATGCGCTCGAGGTTTCGGCTGACCATCACCACCGTGGCACCCAGCGCCGCCAGTCCCCCGGCGATCGCCTTCCCGATGCCGCTGTTGGCCCCGGTCACCATCGCGGTCTTGCCGCGCAGGGCATGCGGCGCCGGATCACCGGACCACGCGTGCGCTCGAATCCGGTACCCGAGGCGGCTGTAGCCGGGAACCACGGCACGGTCCAGCACTGAATCGATTACCGACCCCAGATCCATCGGCCCAACCTCGTCTCAGCGCAGTGGTATCTCAACGATCATCTGCCCCGTGGGCTCGCGCGACCCCGGATCGGGCTCCACCGTGAACCCGAGTGCCGTCGAATCCCCGAGGGCAGGAATCTCCGCAGTGGTCGACGGTGACACAGCGGCGGCGTCCATCGTGCCGGCCAGCGTCGCACCGCGGGGGCTGAGCAGCCACATCTGGTACACCGTGCCGGGTTCTGGCGGGGGCACGTTGTTCATCACCAGGACTCCGGCACTGCGTTCCCGGGAGAAGAGCACCGTGGCAGTACCGGTGGCCAGCGGGGTCGACACACTCGCCACGTCAGGCGCCGCGAGCACCCGGTCCGAGACCGACTGTGGGGCAGTGGGTCTGAGCTGGCTTCCGACCCCGAACGCCGCCAGCCCCACCACCAGCGCGGCCGCCGCGGCAATAGCCGCGGTACGCCATCGAGAACGGGAGGCGGACAGCTTCGCGGCTCGGCCCAGAACCGATTCACGCAAGGCCGGCGAAGGTTGCGCCGCAGTGGTCTCCGCGATGGCTGCCATCACCTCCTGCACCGCCGACACCTCGGCGCCGAAGGCCTGCGCGATAGGCGTCGGGGCTTCGGTGGCCCCTCGCTCGATCTCGCGCCGTTCGGTGTCGGAGACGGCGTCGAGCGCATACGGCGTCGCCAATGCAAGCAGGTCGAAGCTGTCCGGCTCGGTCATGGCATGCCCAAACATTCACGCAGGCGGCGCAATGCGTCTTGCATCCGCGTCTTGATCGTCGATGTGGCCACCGAAAGCCGTTCCGAAACCTCGCGATAGGTCAACCCGGTGTAGTAAGTCAGCTCGACGCACTGCCGTTGCTTCTCGGACAGTCCGCCCAGACACTCGACGACGCGGTGCTGTTCGTCGCCGACGATCACTGCGTCGATGACGACGTCGCCGGCCGGTTCTGTGCTGGCCGCACCGTAGCGCGATTCCCGCAGCCCGGCAGCCTGTTCGGCGCGGACACGGTCCACCGCGCGGCGGTGCGCCATGGCCAGCAGCCAGGCGAGCGCCGATCCCTTGGCCGGGTCGTATTTGTCGGCGTTGCGCCAGACCTCCAAGTAGACCTCTTGGGTGGTCTCTTCGCTGTAGCCGGTGTCACGCAAGACGCGCAGCACCATGCCGTACACCCGCGAGGCCGTACGGTCATAGAGCGTCGCGAAGTCGGCAAGACTTCCGCCCGCCACCCGGTGCAGTACCGCATCCAGCTCAGAGGCATCCGCGATCTGATTCATCGGAGGACAGCCTAGCCGCCCCGCTGTCCCAGGTGGAACGGTTGGGACCCATTCCTCCAGGGACTCGGCGATGGCCGGCATCCTCATCTCCTCACCGCTGCCGTAAGTCCGACGGGGCGAACGTCCACTGGTAGACATCCAGATATCCCGAACGGAAGCCGGCTTCGGAGTAAGCCAGGTAGAAGTTCCACATCCGCGAGAACACCTCGTCGAAGCCCAGGGCCGCGACAGCGGCACTGTTGTCCTGGAAGCGTTCCCGCCACAGCTGCAGCGTGTCGGCATAGTGCGGGCCCAATGAGCACATATCGACTGTGCGCAGGCCGGTGTGGTACCCGGTGATGTCCATGATCGCCTGGATGGAGGGCAGCAGACCGCCGGGGAAGATGTACTTCTGAATCCAGGTCAGGGTGTGGCGACTGGCCATCATCCGGTCATGCGGCATGGTGATCGCCTGAATCGCCACCCGGCCGCCAGCGGCGGTAAGCCGTTCCAGTGCCCGGAAGTATTGCGGCCAACCCCGATAGCCGACAGCCTCGATCATCTCCACCGAAACCACCGCGTCATAGCTGCCCTCGACTTCGCGGTAGTCACGCAGTTCGATCTCGACCCGGTCGCTCAAGCCTGCGTCGGCCACGCGCTGCTGGGCGAGCAGCTGCTGCTGGCGCGACAACGTCAGGGAACGCACGGTCGCGCCGCGGGCCGCCGCACGGAGGCAGAGCTCGCCCCACCCCGTACCGATTTCCAGGACCCGGCTTCCCGGTCCGACGGCGGCGGCGTCCAAAAGGCGGTCGATCTTACGGCGCTGGGCCGCCACGAGGTCTGCCGATGATCCAGGGAGCTGGTCGAACAGCGCGCTGGAATACGTCATTGTCTCATCGAGGAACAGCGCGAACAGCTCATTGGACAGGTCGTAATGTGCCGACACGTTGTGGCGGGCACGGGCGACGGTGTCGGGCGACCGCGGCTGCCGGGCCAGCACCAGAGGCCGTAACCGCTGCAAGAACGCGGGGACCAGCTCTCCCATCGAGCCGGCCAGCACGCTGAGCAGCGCCACCAAGTCCGGCGAGTCCCACTCACCGGCCATGTACGCCTCGCCGAAGCCGATCAGCCCGGACCGTCCGACGCGCCTCGCCAGGCGATCCGGCTCGCTGATCACCAGCTCCGGGGCTTCAGGATCACGCGCACCGTAGCTCTCGCCCCCCGGATAGATCAGTCGGACCGGTAGCCGCGCCGCGGTACGACGCAGCAACGCGTGCACCACCGCAGCGGATGCGGATGCCAGCGGCCCCGAGGGGACCTGCACCAGCTGCGGCCACCTGTTCGGATCGATGCGCACTTGCGGACTCAGGTCTGATGCGGTACTCACCTTTTCACCACCGGAACTCGTCGCAACCACAACGTGATGCCTTGCAGACGAATACGCGCCGAGACCAGAAGCGGTGCCAGCGGCGCGATGAGCTGCATTCTGGCGACCCGGCCTTCGGTGGCCGGGAATCCCGCGCCGCGCATCGTCGCGGCGAACACCAGCTCGTCGGCACGGAACAACGAGATGCTGATGTCCACGTCACGGTCAGGCCGGGGGGCCCGGACCAGATAGTGGCCTTCAACGGGATTGAACGGCGAGACATAGAACTGCTTGGCCACCTGCACCGCCGTCTCGGCCGGCGGTAGCAGGTAGGCGTGACGTTCACCGTAGGTGTTGTGCACTTCGGCGATCACGTGCTGCAGCTGATCTTCGTGATCGTGGCACCAGAACAGGCTGATCGGATTGAATACGTGGCCCAGAACTCGCGCCTGCAGCAAGGCGTAGGTGCGGCCCGTGGGCGCGGTGGCGCCGCGTTCGAGGAGGAACCGCTCCACGCGCTCGCGCAGCGTATCGCCGGTGCCGCCCACCAGGTGGTCGCTCGCCTCGAACCCGGCGAATGGCCGTAACCACCAGGGCAGGCGGGGCAGCTCATCGATGTCGACGTACCAGCTGTAACTGCGGTAGACGAATGAATGGGCGACCGGCATCCGTCTGCGATGCGTGATCGTGGTGCGATAGATCGCGGGGGTCAGCATGCGCACGCCTGATCGCGGACTGCGGCCGGAGCCCAGTCGGCGCCGAGCCGCCACGCGGCCCGCACGCCTGAGACCGCGCCGTCTTCATGGAAGCCCCAGCCGTGATACGCGCCGGCGAACACGATGCGGTCATCGCCGAGTTCGGGCAGCCGACGCTGAGCTGCTACCGACTGCGGAGTGAAAAGTGGGTGTTGGTATGTCATCTCAGCCAGAACCGAGCGCCGGTCGACCAGGTCTGACCCGCCCAGGGTGACCAAGTAGCGCCGACGGGAATCAATGTGCATCAGCCGGCTGACGTCGTAGGTCACCAGCACGCCCGCGCGGTCCGGGGTGACTCGATAGTTCCACGACGCGCGGGCCCTGAGGTGGCGGGGCAGGACCGACTCGTCGGTGTGCAACTGGGCGTGGTTCGTCGAATAGGGCATGGCCCCCAACACTGCTCGTTCTTGCGCAGTGGGTTGATCGAGCAGGCGCAGTGCCTGATCGGGGTGAACAGCCACCACCGCCGCGTCGAAGTGTCGCGGTCGCGAACCTCGGACCCGCAGCAGCACTCCGTCGGGCACGCGGCGCAGCGCCGTCACAGCGGTGTCGGTCAGTACCTCGTCAAGGGTCGTGGCGATACGGCGCACGTAGTTGATCGAGCCGCCCGCTACGGTGCGCCACGTGGGGGAACCGAACACCGACAGCATGCCGTGGTGTTCCAGAAACGTGAAGAGGTAGCGGGCGGGGTAATCCAGCGCGTCGTCGGCTCGGCATGACCAGACCGCTGCCACCAACGGAGTCATGAAGTTGGTCCTGAAGTAGGCGGAGAAGCCGTGCCGTAGCAAGAAGTCACCGACGGTCTCCAGGTCATCGGGGTCCGACCCCTGCAGCACCGCTTTGGCCGCACCGTGGAAGCGCCGGATCTCGGCCAGCATCACCAGGTTGCGGGGATGCAGTGTCCTGGGCGACGCGAACAGACCGCTCGCTCCTCGCGCACCGGCGTACTCCAAGCCGGTGGCGTCGTTACGCACCGACATGGACATGTCGGTCTCGATGCCCTCCACACCGAGTTTGGCGAACAGCCGACACAGCGTCGGGTAGGTCCGATCGTTGTAGACCAAGAAGGCTGAGTCGACGGCGACGGCACTGCCGTCATCGGCCTCGACCAGGTGGGTGTGGGCGTGGCCGCCCAACCGCTCGGCGGCCTCATACAGGGTGACCCGGTTGTGGTGGGACAGGATGTACGCCGCCGTCAGGCCGGCGATGCCACTGCCGACCACAGCGATCGACCGCGTCCGGTGCGCTTGACTGTGCATGGTGGTTATTCGGAGCCGCGAGCGTCCTGGTCGGGATTCGCGGCCAGGAGAGGCGACAAAGGTTGCGCTGCCTTGTTCTCCCGGTAGCGTCGAGAATCACCTCGGTGATTCCGGACACAGCCGGCACACACCCCGTTCGAGATGAAGGCCTATGCATCCGCTGACACACACAGACCGAAGCCGCGTGAACGCATGGTGAGGCCGACGATGGGTAAAACGGCGTCGCTGTCGCTGATCGGCGTGGCCTACCTGGTCGCGATCGGCGTCGCCGGGACGTGGCTGGCATGGGGCCCCGCCACCGGGCGGCTCTGGCTGGATACCTTGATCGCTGATGTGTTGGCCACCGTGGTGGTCTTCGTCTTCAGCAGGTGCTTCGGCAACTCCAGCTTCTACGACGCCTACTGGAGTGTCATTCCGCCCCTGTTGGTGGCCTATTGGTGGTTTCAGTCCCGGCCTGACGTCGACACCGCGCGTTGCGTGTTGATCGCTGTGGTGGTCGGGCTATGGGCGGTGCGGCTCACCGGTAACTGGGTGTGGGGATTTCCCGGTATGCACCATGAGGATTGGCGATATCCGCTGCTGCGCCAACGCGCGGGTCGCTGGGAGTTCGCCGCGGACCTGCTCGCCATCCACCTGGTGCCCACGCTTCAGGTGTTTGCCGGCCTGGTGCCGGTCTACGTCGCCGTGACGCGGCCGGACCGGGGCCTGGTCTGGCTGTCGGCTATCGCATTCGCCGTCGGCATCGCCGCAGTGCTGCTGGAACTGGTGGCGGACGTGCAATTGCACCGGTTCGTGCGCGACCGGGCGCCGGGCACGGCGATGGATCGCGGGATATGGGGTTGGTCGCGGCACCCCAACTACTTCGGTGAGATCAGCTTCTGGTTTGCGTGCGCGCTGTTCGGCGTTGCCGCCGCACCGGCTCAGGCGTGGTGGATGTTCTTTGGTGTGCTGGCGATGGTGGCGATGTTCTTGGGCGCCAGCATTCCGATGATGGAGGAGCGCAGCCTGCAGCGCCGGCCCGAATACCAGGACGTGATCGACCGCGTGCCGCGCTTAGTCCCCCGCCCGCCGCGTCGGGGCAGCGAACTCAGGTCATCGCGCTGAATGCCCGGAAAACCCTTTCCTCGGTGGTGAATGCTGTGCTCAACGTGTCGGCGCGGGTTCTGCCACCGTGCGCCCGTTGCGGGGGTAATCATCACCGTAGGGCTCCTCGCCGTCGGCGCCGAACCGCAGTCCGGTTCTCCGCAATCGGCGCTCGAACTGCCGCTGCAGCGGGGTTGCGACCAATGTCGTGATGATCGTCATGAGCGCCAGGATGGTGTACAGCTTCGCCGAGATCAGGCCGGCTTCGAAGCCGATGTTGAGCAGGATCAGTTCCATCAGCCCACGAGCATTGGCAAGTGCCCCCATCGAAGCGGCTTCGAGCCGACTCATTCCCTGCCAGCGGGCGGCCAGTCCCACCGCTCCGAACTTCGCGGTGAAAGACACCACCAGCACGATCAGCGCCATCAACAGCGTTGGGCCGTCCAATATCAGCCGAAGCTGGGTGTTCAGTCCCGAGTAGATGAAGAACGCCGGAATCAGCAGGTATGCCGTCAGCGGCTCGAAGTGCCGACGGATCTGCGTCAGCAGCTCGCCACGAGGCATCACCATGCCGGCCACGAAAGCGCCGAATACGGAATAGATTCCGACGAAGTCGGTGAAGCAGCTCGCCGCCAGCACGACCAGCAGGACCACGCTGGTGTGTGCGATCGGTAGGCCGCCCGTGCGTTCGGACGCACCCCGACGCGGCGACCATGTCTCCAACCGCGCGAGCAGCGGCCGGCCGACGTAGATCATGAAAAGCAGGTAGCCCAGCCCGCCTCCGACGGCAAGCACGGCACCGAAGAGGCTGCCCTTGGCGGTGGCCACCACCGTCGCCAACAGCACCCACGAGCATGCGTCATCGAACGCGGCACACGACAGTGACACCGTGCCCAACCGCGTATTGAGCAGTCCCGAGTCGTAGACGATCCACGCCAGCATCGGAAAGGCGGTGATAGCCACGGCGGCCGCGACGAACAGGCCACCCTGCCACGAGACGACATTGTCGGTGAAATAGCCTCCGCGGCTTACCATCCACGCACCGAGGACGCCGCCGAGCATCAGGGGAACCCCGATTCCGGCTACTGAGGTGACGCCGGCCTGGCGCCAGTGCGCGGTCAGGATGTCGAGTTTGAACGAGGCTCCCACCAGGAACATGTACAGCACCAGACCCAGTTGGCCGACCACGTAGATAACGGTCAGGTTGGGGTGGGTGAAGGTCTCTGAGCCGAGGGTCAACTTCGTGGGGAACAGCCATTGCTGCCCAGCCGGCCACACCCACCCCAGAACGGAAGGCCCGAGCAGGAATCCGGCCACCATCATCGCCACCACCTGCACCTGGGCCAGGCGGCGCAGCAGCGGCCAGAGCAGTCGGTAGGTAAGCAAGATGACCACGATTTGAAAGAAGAAGTGGTAAGTGATCTCCAGCTGGGAAGGCATGTTCAGCTCCGATCCGACCAACGGAACACGACCAGGCAGGCCAGCAGTCCGACCACACTCCAGGCGGTCAGCACCTCGAAGATCCGCCAGTGCTCCCAAGTTCCCGCGGGTTCGAACGCGGCCATCTCTGCGGGCAGCAACACCGAGCGGAATCCCTGGGCCATCCACTTGACGGGAAAGATCGATCCGATCGCCAGCATCCAGGTCGGTATCAGCATCAGCGGAACATAGGTGCCTGAGACGAACTGCAGACCCACCGCGGGGCCGTTGGTGAGGACAGCGGCGGACACTGCGTTGCTGGCGAAGTTGCTGACCAGAATGCCCAGCAACGAACAGCTGACGATCCCCAGCATTGAAACCCATGCCAGCGTGAACCATCCGAGGAAATCGGCGGGCAGCCGAAGGTGAAAAACCAGCACTCCCAGCACCAGCAGGACCACAGCCTCGGCGAAGCTCGCAATCGCGACCAGCATGATCTTGCCGATGAAGTACGACGACGCCGTCGCCGGCGTGCCGCGCAGCCGCCGCAGGGCACCGGTCTCCCGGTCGGCCGCAATGCTGATGCCGAGATTGGTGAACGACGTCGAGAGAATTCCGTAGGCGAACATGCTGGCGGCGATCACGGCGCCGGTGGTGGTTTGGGCACCGGGCACCCGCGCCGTGAAGATGGATCCCAGCAGCAGGCAGATCACCGCCGGCATCGAGAAGGTCAGCGCCACCTGTTCTGGGCGGCGGTAGAACATCTTCAGTTCCGGTAGGACGCGCGAGAATCCGATGCGCAACGCCGAGGGAAGCTCTGATCTCCCGTGGCTGCGCGCGCGACGCAGACCGAGTTCAGCGTCGACGAACTCGATCACCTCGGACCCCCTTCGATCAGGCTCAGATAGGCGTCTTCGAGGGTGGGACGGGTGACGGTCAGCTGAGCAAGCTCGCTGCCTTCCGTAGACAGGCGCCTGATCAACTCGGTCGGTCGATCGGTCTGGCGAACCTGGGGTGCGCCACCCTCCATCCACGTCACGGTCGCCGCCGAAGCGACATGCGCGATCAGGCGCGTGGGCGAATCCACGGCCGCGAGCCGCCCGCCCGAGACCACCGCGACCCGATCTGCCAGGGCGGCGGCTTCGTCCAAGTAGTGCGTGGTGAGCACGATGGTTGTGCCGTCGGAAGCCAACAGCCGGATGAGATCCCAGAAAGCACGCCGAGCCTCCGGGTCGAAACCGGTGGTCGGCTCATCCAGGAAGAGCAGTTCCGGATACCCGATGATCCCCAGCGCGACATCCAGCCGGCGCCGCTGTCCCCCGGACAGTGTCCGCACCCGCGAACGTGCGCTCGGGGCGAGTCCGACTAGTTCGAGCAGCTCCGCAGAAGTTCGGGCCGTGCCATAGCATTTGGCGAACGTTTGCACGGTTTCCTGAACCGTCAGCATGCCGAAGTCGCTGGTTTCCTGCAGGACGATGCCGATCCTGGCCCGCCAACCGCGCCCAGCGGAGCCGGGATCCTCGCCCAGGACACTGACCTGGCCGGCGTCACGCTTGCGGTGGCCTTCCAGGATCTCGATCGTCGTGGATTTGCCGGCACCGTTGGGCCCGAGGATGGCGAAGACCTCCCCGCGGGCAATGTCGAGGTCGAGGCCGTGCAGGGCCTGCACCCGCCCGTAGCTCTTACAGAGATTCCGTACCTGCACCGCCAGGCCGTCACCCGCTCTCATCGCGGGGAACCGTCCATATTCGGCCCGCTGCCGTGCGCTTCGAGTTCCGCCAACAGCTCTCGTAGCTCGTCGTCCGACAGCTCGTCGACGACGCGGTTGACGTCGTCGACGAGGGGAGGCGGGGCCGGCGTCGGCTCTGCGACCTCGGCGGGAACGTCGCCGTGGATGGCATGCAGTTCCGCCAGCACCCGGTCGGCCAGTGAGTTGACGCTGACCCCTCGCAGGATCTCCAGTAAGGGCAGATCTATCGAGAACATCTCGTTGATCCGGACCCGGAAGTCCATCGCCATCATCGAGTCCAAGCCGATGTCATCGAGCATGTCGTTGGTCTCGAAGTCGGTGACGTCGCAGTCGAAGACATCGGCGACGAGCCGCCGCACGGTGGCGGCGATCAGCCCGATCCGATCTGCCTCGGGTGTAGCGGCCAGGACCGTCAGAATCGACTCCGCGACGTCGCCCCCGCCGGCACCGCTCTCCTCGGCGCCCAGATCGGCGAACATCTGTGGCGGACGCCCACCGAAGCTGACCCGACGGGCACGACCCCAGTCCGCGGTGATCGCGACGACGCTGGGGATCCGTTGCGACAGGAGCCGATCGAGGATCCGCGCACCGACACGCGGCGTGATCAGCTCGATGCCGCGCTGCGCGTAGACGTCGGCCAGGTTCAGCTCGTCGACCATGCCCACCGACCACGGCCCCCATCCGATGGTCAGTGCCGGCAATCCCAGGGCGCGCCGGTAGTGCGCGAAGGTATCCAGGTAGGCATTGGCGGCGGCATAGTTGCCCTGCCCGGGGGAGGCGATGACCGACCCGGCAGACCCGAACATGACGAAGAAGTCCAGTTCGTCGTCACCCAGTACCTCGTGAAGCACCCGCGTACCGGTGACCTTGGGAGCCAGCACCGCAGCGAAATCACGTTCAGCCATGTTGACCAGCAACCGGTCGTCCACCACGCCTGCCGCGTGCATGACTCCACGGATGGGCCGGCCACCGCTGCGCAGGTGCTCGGCGCGCCAGCCGCGCACCTGCTCGGCGTCGGTGATATCGACGCTGGCGGTCGTGATTTCAGCCCCGAGCCGCTCAAGCTCCTCGATCGCTCGCACGGCCGCGAAGTGGGGGTCGGATTCCGAGGCCGCGGCCCGGTGCTCCCGCGGTGGCAGTGCGGTTCGGCTCAACAGGGTGATGTGCCGCGCTCCCCGTTCGGCGAGGTAGCGTGCCACCACCCGCCCGAGCGCACCCACACCGCCGGTGACCACATAGGTTGCGTCCGCGCTGAGTTTGGTGGGAAACGGTGCCGCGAGTTCAGTGCACGGGCGAAGTCGCGGAACGAATGCGGTGGCGCCGCGAAGCGCGATCTGGTCCTCGGAATCATTGTGGAGCAGGTGATCACAGATCTGTGCAGCGGTCTGGTCACGGTCGGCGGCACCGTCGATGTCGATCAGGCCGCCCCAGTTCTCGACGAACTCCTGGTGGCCGATGACGCGACCCAGGCCCCAGATGGGTGCCTGGTCCAGCCCGGTCAGCGTGGTGTGGCGCACCGGCTGACTGTTGGCGGTGACCACGTGCAGACGGGGCTTCAAGTCGGCGCGGGTTGCGAGCGCCTGGACGACGCGAACCAGGGTCGGCAAGCCGAGCTGCTGGTCGGCGTCATCGGCGAGTCGGATGTCCAACGGCCAGCAGTTGACGATGCCGTCGAGGTCGGCGAAGTGACTCTGCGCGAAGAGATCGTCCAGTTGGTCGCGACTGCCCGGGTCCATCAGGTAGCCGCCGTCGACCTCGATCAGTGCATCGACACCGCGGTGTGAAACCGTGGCGACCCGGTGCCCGCGGCGCCGCAGCTCGTCCGCGAGCCCATCACCCACTCCGGAGTCGTCGGCGAAGACGAGCCAGGACGATTCGCCGCTGCTGCCGCGATGCTGCCGGCCCGCTTCGTGGGACACCGGGCACCAGTGGACTTCGAGCAGGCCCTTGTTGATGCGATCGAGCGACAGTTGGGACGCGACACCCAGCGACCGCACGCAGAAGCCACGAATCTCCGCGATCGTCTTTCCGGCGCCATCGGTGACATCGATGTCGCTTTCGATCTCCTCCTCGGACGCCGAAACAACGCGGACGTGGACCTGCATGTTCTCGGCCGGCGCGGCGTAGAGGGCGCAGTGCCGGATGCGGGCCGGAAGATAGGGATCCTGGCCGGGCTGTTGATCGAGCATCATCGCCCCGAAGAGCGCTTGAAAGACACCGTCGACCAGCGCTGGGTGAAACCGGTAGCGATCGAGGTCTTCGACGATGGCCGCCGGGATGCTCAACTCAGCGGTGACCCAGCCGTCGCCGGCTGCCAGCTCGCGGACCGACCGGAAGGCGTCGCCGTACTCAAGGCCGAACTCCTTGGTGCGGGAATAGAACTCGTCACCATTGATCGTGGTGACCGATTGACCCTGCGGTGGCACATGGCGGCCACGCGGCGAGGTGGGCAGGAGGTTGAGTTCGGCGGTGGCGGTGATCGTCCACGAGGTATCGCCGTTGGCTGTCGCGTTGAATGCGGCGAACTCCAGCGTGCCGTCGTCTTCGTTCAGGGTGGTTCGCAGTAGCGGATCGCAGGTGTCGTCCAGCATCAAGGCGCGTCGGAACACCAGGTTGTCCACGCTGCATGCCGTGCCGTAGATCTCCTCGGCCGCGGCCCGTGCCATCTCGACATACGCCGCGCCGGGCAGCACCACACTGCCCTGCACCCGGTGGTCGTTGAGAAACGGCGTGAGCACGGTGCTCATCTCGGCTTCCCACGTCGGATGCACAGCACTGACCTTCTGGCCTAACAGCGGATGCACCGGCTGGTAGAACAGCGCTTCGGTGGCCTCCTGGGTCTCGGTCCAGAACCGCCTGTTCTGCCAGGGGTAGGAAGGCAGTTTGAGAAGGCGCCGCTCGGTGCTGGGATGAATTGCCTCCCATGCGATGTCGTGGCCCAGGCAGTGGAGCGCTCCAACGCATTCCAGTAGGGAGCGGCTGGAGTCGTGGCCACGTCGCTGGCTGGCCAAGACAGAGACACTGTGCTTCCCCGCGGTTTCGAAGATCGACGGCGCCAACACCGGGTGGGGCCCCAGCTCCACGAAGTGCGTGTAGCCGTCTTCGAGCATCCGACGGATCGCCGGTTCGAACAGCACGGTCGTTCGGGTGTTCTGCCACCAGTACGCGGCGCCCGCGTGGTAACGGTCCAACGCTTCACCGGTGACCGTCGAGTACAGCGGAAGCGCCGCTGACTTGGAGGACAATCCGTCGAACGCTCCGAACAGTTCGTCGCGGATGGCGTCCATGTGATGGGAGTGATAGGGAACCTTCACCGATAGTCGGCGGGTGAAGACCTCGGCCTCGTTCAGCTGCTGCGCTATGCCGTCGAGGACGTCACTGTCGCCGGCGAGAGTTATCGCGAACGGGCTGTTGATCGCGGCCACCGAGACACGCTGTGCCGCGAATTCCGCACGCGTCGCCGCGTCGAGCCTCTTTAGGAGGGATTCCGCATCCAGGCCCACGGCGAGCATGCTTCCCGTCCCGCTCATCTGCTGCTGGAGCCGGCTGCGGTGATAAATCACATGGATCGCTTGTTCAAACGTGAGGAGACCGGCGAGATAGTGGGAGGCGACCTCGCCGGCACTGTGGCCGACGACGGCGTCGGGGCGCAGGCCGAAATGTTCGAGCTGCTCAGCCAGTGCGACCTGTATGGCGAAGTTCGCCGGTTGGGCGATCTCAGTTTCTGTCATGCGCGAGCTGGCCTCGTCGCGGCGAAGCTCCTCGATCAGGGACCAATCCGTGTACCGGTCCAATTCACGGTCACTGCGCTCGATGCTGGCGGTGAATGCGGGAAACACCCCCAGTAGGTCGCGGCACATCCCCCACCACTGGGGCCCCATACCGCTGCACACGAAGGCGAGTTTGGGCGCGGCCTGGATGCCACGGCCGGCAGCGAATGTGCCGTCCTGGGCCAAGGCCCGCAGCTGTTCGCCGGCCTCGGCGGCACTGCCCGCAATCAGGGTATGGCGATAGTTCTGATGGCTGCGACGCCTGCCGAGGGTGTAGGCGAGGTCGGGCAACTCGATGTCGGGGTGGGCCACCAGATGGTCGGCCAACCGGCCCGCCACCTCCACCAGGGCATCCTCGCTGCGGGCCGAGATCGCCACGATGGTCAGCGGGGAGGAGGGGTGGTCCGGCTCGCGTGGAGTTTCGGCGACTGGTGGAGGGGCGGCGAGAACCACGTGCGCGTTGGTGCCCCCGAATCCGAATGAGTTGACGCCGACGACGCGCCGGGGGCAGTCTGGGAAAGCCACACCGCCCGTGGGGATCTCGATTTTCAGGTCGGCTGCGGAGACGTGCCGGGTGGGGGTTCGCAGGTGCAGATGGGGCGGTATGTAGCCGTGCTTGACCACCAGTGCCGCTTTGATCAGTCCGGCGATCCCCGCACCGGCTTCGAGGTGGCCGATGTTGGTCTTGACCGAACCGATCAGCAGCGGACTCGACGCGGGGCGTTCGACGGTCAGGGCGGCCGCCAGCGCCCGCATCTCGATGGGATCACCGACGGGCGTTCCGGTGCCGTGTGCTTCCACATAGCCGACCTCCTCCGGGCGGACGCAGGCCCGGTCGAGTGCCGTTCTGATTGCGGCTTCTTGAGCTTCGCCCCGGGGCACCGTGATGCCGTCGGTGTGTCCGTCCTGCGACACCGCGGTGCCCAGGATCTGCGCGTAGATCTCGTCACCGTCACGCAGCGCGTCCTGCAGCCGTTTGAGGACAACGATGCCGGCGCCTTCGCCCCGCGCGTAGCCGTCCGCGGCATCAGAGAAGGCCTTCGAACGGCCTTCCGGGCTCAGGAATCCGCTTTTGGACTCGGCAATGGCGGTGTTGGGGCCGATCATGACGTTGACGCCACCGGCCAATGCGACCTGACACTCACCGTTCCAGATGCTCTGCGCTGCAAGGTGAACCGCGACGAGCGAACTGGAGCACGCGGTGTCGATCGACATGCTCGGGCCCCGAAAGTCGAAGGCGTACGAGATGCGATTGGACAGCATCGTCATCATCATTCCGGTCGCCGAATGCGCCCGAAATCGGTAGCGACTCGCCTGCCCCTGATTCTGCAGGAGCTGATAGTCCAAGGTGAAGCCGCCGACGAATACTCCGACATCAGCACCGGCCAGGGCATCGGCGGGGATCCCGGCGTCTTCCAGTGACTCCCAGGTCGCCTGTAGCAGAAGCCGTTGCTGCGGGTCCAGCGCATGCGCCTCACGCGGGGACATTCCGAAGAACTGCGCATCGAACTGGTCTATCGAGTCGAGAAACCCGCCTCGCCGCGTGATGACCTTGCCGGCCTTGGCCGGGTTGGGATCGTGGTAGCGATCGGCGTTCCAGCGCGATTCGGGCACCTCAGACGTCGCGTCGACCCCGCCCCGCAAGAGGCGCCAGAAGCTCGCGGCGGAGTCGGCCCCGCCGGGGAATCGACACCCGACTCCCACGATGGCCAAAGGTTCACGGCGGTCGTCGTCGTCTGGCAAGTGCATCTCCTGTTCTCGCGTGCGGTGATTCGGTGATCGGCTGACCATTCGCCAATCAGGTCGGTTGAAGTTTGGGCGACGTCGTGACGATCCAGCCCGCGCTCAGCGGCTCGGTCTCCTGGCCACGCCGGTACGCTGACCGCAGTTGGCGTAGCAGTGGATCCTGTTGCCACTCCTGGACCTGCCTCATGACGTTGTCGTCGTCGAAATCCAGAGACTTCTCCACGATGACGGTCTCGGCGAGTTGACCGGCCAATCGGCGGAGCAGTGCCGCGTTGGCGTCGAACTGTTCGGTGAAGTCGCGACTGGGTTTCATCATCGAGATATGCAGCGTCACCATGAAATTCAACGGTGCGTAGAGGTCGACGAACGGGACCGACGGCGCACCGTCGTCCAGGGCTGCCCACTCCTGGAAGAACCGCTGAACACGGTTGCTGAGCGCTATCAGGCCGTCCAGGTGCGGAACAAATGTCGGGTCGTCGGCGATGCCGACGAAGCGGCCATTGATGTAGAGCAGGCCGATGAACCCCCAGTAGAACGCGATATCCCAGACGATCTTCGTGGCCATCACCGCCGGTGCGCCCATCAGTGCGTACTGCCCCTGGTAGATCACGAGCCACATCTGGGTCAGTGATCGGAAGACGGTGTCGCTGATCTGTGCGCGAGCGACCACGTCCTCGCCGTCGAGGTCGCGGCTGACCATGTCCGTGATGAGACCGTTGCCGATGGCGACCAGGTCCAAGCCGGAGGAGTACAGCGGATCCAGGAAGATTCCCGCGTCGCCGGTGAGACACCACCGGTGGTTGCCGTCAAAGACCTTCACCGCGCCATGGCTGTATTTCCTCATGACCCGGAAGTCCACGATCTGGTCTGCGTGCTCGGCCAGCACGTCGGCGAGCTGCGGCTCGTGTGCCCGCAGCCATGCCTTGGCCTTGCCTAACGTGTTGAATCCGTCGAACGGCTGAAACGCCGGGTCCGCCACGATGCCGACACTGGTGGCACCGGAGGGCAGCCGGATCAGCCAGACCCAGTAACCATCGCCCATGAGATGGTTGGTGGACATCGCTCGATCGCCTTCACGCAACCGGGCCTGCCACGCCGGGTCATCGCTCCAGCGCCCCACGTCGATCTCCGTCGCAACCCGAAACCAGACTGCGTTGCAGTCATGGGCGAGGGCCTGCTGCAGATCCAGCTGTCTGGGCAGCACCCGGTTGCGTCCCGAAGCGTCGATCACCCAGCGAGTCGTGCTCCGGGTCAACGCTTCCCCGTCTTGGACCGTGACGATGTGCAGACCTTCCGGGCCACCGAGCTCAACGGACCGGACCCGCCCGCACGCGAACTGAACACCCATCGCGTGGACCCGCCGTGCGAGCTCGTTCTCCAGTCTGCCTCGATCGATCTGGTAGGTCAGTTGGGGCACGAAGCAGGAACTTCCCAGTTCCATACGTCGGGTGATGTCGTCGTTGTCCCGGTGTGAGAAGAACATCCGCAGCCCCATCTTGCGGATGTGCTGCGATGCGAGGTGATCCGCCAGGCCGAGACGCTCCCGCAGGTAGTGGGCCGACACCTCCACGGTGGACTCGCCAACCGTGTGGGTCATCTCCGCTACCGGATGCGACGTCGGACCGATGAGCAGGATCCGGGTAGCCGGACGAGCCCGCCGGATCTCCAGTGCCAGCGCGAGGGCGGAGACTCCGTCACCGATGATGGCCACATCATGATCCGCCTTCTGGTGCTCGGCCGCGGAGAGGCGCGCGCGGATGCGCCGGGCGAGAGCCTCTCGCGTCTGTTCACTCAGGCCGGCGGCCGCTACGCGGGTGTCCACGTCTCACCTACCCGCAGACCGCGTCGGCAGGTTGTGGGCCGGAACTTTCGGCACAGTCTTCGTTCGTGCATACATAGCAGTCATTCGGAGCTGCACCGCCTGCGGTCGGGTTCGTTCGGCACCCAAAGTTCGGTAGTCCCCGACCGGCGTGGGCCGCCGATCGCCGGCACGCTCAGATCCCCCGATCGCCGAGGCGCCGCAACTCCCCTTGAAGTCCGCGTACGCCGTCGTCGAGCAACCGGGTAACGGCTGGACGCAGCAGTGGCTCGATCCACTTCAGCCAGCCCTGAAAGGCGAATCTCACCCGATAGGTGATCAGGCAGCCGGACGGCTGCGCGGCGACCGTGATGGTGTCGCAGACGATCACGGAGTCGTTCTCTCCACGCAGGTCGATCGAGCGACCCGGTCGCAGCGCCGTGACGACGTAGTCGATGGAGCTCACCCGTCCGGCGAACCGGGATGTGTTCTGGTAGCGGGTTCCCACCCCGCCATCGCCTGAGACCCGCACCGTCCGTATGGTTCCCGGGTCCCACCGCTGCGTGGTGGTGAAGTCGGCCAGATAGGCAAACACCGCATCTGGTGCCACGTCACTGCGCACCTCACGCTGCATGGTGATCATGCGCCATCCCTCCCCGCGCGCGGAATTCGTGGTACGCGGCCCGCGGCAACGGCGATATTGTTGGCCATGCCGGTGAATATGATGCCGTGAAACGGCAGAAGTGAATACCAGTAGAGCTGTCCGGCAAGGCCTTTGGGGAAGAAGATCGCGCGCTGGTGCAACTTCGTGGTGTGCTCACCGCACGCCTCGAGGCGCCATTCGAGCCAGGCGCCGCCGGGGGTCCGCATCTCGGCGCGGAGCCGCAGCAGGTGCGGACGCTCTATCTTTTCGACTCGCCAGAAGTCGAGCGCGTCACCGGTGTGCAGCACGTGTCGGTTGCGGCGGCCCCGAGCCAGCCCGACTCCCCCGGTGAGTCGGTCCAGCCAGCCCCGGATCGTCCAGGCGAGCGGGAAGGAGTACCAGCCGTTCTCGCCACCCACACCTTCGACGACCTGCCACAACTGCTCGACAGTGGCGTTGCATTCGACGCTGCGGTCGTCGGTGTAGACCACTTCCCCAGCCCAACTGGGATCCGAAGGCAAACTGTCAGCGGGGGCGCCGGTCGCAGATGCATCGGCCCAGGTCGTTTCCACGTCACCGCTGTCGATGCGGCGCAGTGCGAGCGCGACGGCGTCCCGGTAGCGGGTCTTGCCGCCGGAGGGCGGCGCGATCACCGCATCGATGTCGCGCTCGGACGCGATCGCGTCGGTGCTCAAGGACTCGATCAGGGCACGGCCGATCCGGGGCGGGACAGGAGTCACCAGTCCGATCCACAGTCCGGCCAGTTTCGGTGTGAGGACCGGGAGGACAAGAATTCTGCGTCGGGTCAGTCCGGCGACGTGGGCATAGATCTGCATCATCTCGCCGTAGCGCAAGACGTCGGGCCCACCGATGTCATAGGAGCGACTGCGCGCCAATGGCATGGTCGCGGCGGCCAGCAGGTAGTAGAGGACATCGCGGATCGCGATGGGCTGGATGCGGTTGTTGACCCAGCGCGGTGTGGTCATCACCGGCAGCCGATTGGTCAGGTGCCGAATCATCTCGAAGGACGCCGAGCCGGAACCGATCACCACCCCGGCCTGCAGTACCAGGGTCGGCACCCCGCAGTTGAGCAGGATCTCGCCGACCTGGCTGCGGGACCGCAGATGCGTGGACAACCGGTCCGATTCCGCATGCAGGCCGCCGAGGTAGACGATGCGCCCCACCCCGGCTCGTTGGGCCGCGGCAGCGAGATTCTGCGCGCACTGCCGCTCCGACTCGATGAATTCTCCCGGGTTGCCCATCGAGTGCACCAGGTAGTAGACGACGTCGATGTCGCGGCAGGCTTCGTCCAGGCAGTCCGGTTCGGTGAGGTCGCCGCGAACCACATCGACGGCCGCGGCCCACGGGACATCGCTGATCTTGTTGGGGTTACGGGCCAACACCCGCACCCGGTGGCCGGCTTCGACCAGGCGGGGGGCCAGCCTGCCTCCGATGTAGCCGGTGGCCCCGGTCACCAATACGTTCAATGGCTGATCTCCGCGATCCGGCTCCGTCACGCGGCCCACCCGAACCACTGATCCGCCGAGCGTGGTGTGCGCGATCGAGTCTGCCGGCCTTTTCGGGTGACGCCTCATAGTGGTGATTCGGAACCGCGGACGCCGTGGTCGGGTTCGGCGGGAGGCTCGCCGACAGCGATTGCGTAACCGGCTTCTGCCAGTAGCGTCGAGGCATGAGTGTGGACTTCTCCAGCACAGTTGCCGCGCCGCGTGCGGATGTCTTCGCATGGCATGAGAGGCCGGGTGCCTTCACCCGGCTGAGTCCGCCGTGGCAGCCGATGCATCTGGTCAGCGAGGCGGATTCACTGCGCGACGGGACGGCCGTACTGGCTCTTCCCGGCGGACTTCGGTGGGTCGCCGAGCACCAGCCCGACGGCTACGATCCGCCCGCGCGATTCGTCGATGAGCTCGGCGGACACGGCCTGGCATCGCTGCCCACCCGGGCCACCCTCAGCTGGACTCATACCCACGAGTTCGAGGATCTGGGCGACGGGCGGACACGGGTTATCGACCACGTCGACACCCCCATCCCCGGGGCGTTGCTGCGGCCGATGTTCGTCTACCGGCATCGCCAGCTCGCCGACGACCTGGCAGCGCATCGCCGTGCCGCGCAGGCGGGCCTGACGCCCCTCACCGTGGCGATCAGCGGCTCGACGGGACTGGTGGGTTCGGCTTTGGCGGCGTTCTTGAGCACCGGCGGCCACCGGGTGATTCGCCTGGTTCGCCATGCTGCCGGCAATCCCGATGAGCGGCAGTGGAATCCTGACCAGCCCGACCGTGATCTGTTGAGCGGAGTCGACGCCGTGATTCACCTGGCCGGCGCTTCCATCGCCGGACGGTTCACCGCCGAGCACCGCCGCCAGATCCGTGACAGCAGAATCGAGCCCACGCGGCGACTCGCCGAGTTGGTCGCCGGCACCACCGCGGGACCGCGCGTACTGATCTGTGCATCGGCCGTCGGCTATTACGGTTACGACCGCGGCGATGACGTGCTGACCGAGGACACCGAACGCGGCGAGGGGTTTCTCGCCGATGTGGTGGCCGACTGGGAGGACGCCCTCACGCCGGCAGAGCAGGCCGGGGCCCGCGTGGTGCGCGTTCGCACGGGCATCGTGCAATCGCCACGCGGTGGGACGTTGCGTTTGATGCGCCCCTTGTTCGCAGCTGGACTCGGCGGCCGGCTCGGCAACGGCCGGCAATGGCTGCCGTGGATCGGCATCGACGACCTGATCGACATCTATCACCGCGCCCTGTGGGACACCGGACTTAGCGGCCCGGTGAACGCGGTCGCACCCAATCCCGCGCGCAACATCGACTACACCAAGGCTCTGGGTCGCGTGCTGCACCGGCCGACCGCCCTGCCGGTACCCGGCCTGGGCCCGCGATTACTATTAGGCGCGCAAGGCGCTCGCGAACTCGCCTGCGCCAGTCAGCGGGCGCTGCCCGCACGCCTCAACGATGCCCATCACCAATTCCGCATGCCCGAACTCGAACCCCTGCTGCGGCACCTGTTGGGACGTACCGGCCCGCAGTGACTCTCACCGGCGGCGATTGAGTACCGCGATGTGTCCGGACAACACCGTGGCAAAGGTGACCCACAGCGGATACAGCACCAGAGGGACGGCCCGCACCCCCCGAACGGCGACGGCGCGGCGCGCCAGATCGGCACTGCTGGCCGCGAGCGCGGCGCTGACCGCAGTTGCCGGTCCGAGACGGCGGCGGTTGAAGAACAGCCACGACCAGCCCGCGTTGAGGACGAGGTTAAGCACCAGCGCCGCCACGTAGGAGCGGCGCTGCGCGACCTTTCCACGGTCGTTGAGTTCGTCGATGGTGGCCGCCGAGACCGCGGCGATGTCGGCGTAAAGCGGCGGCCACACTATCGGAAAGGCTTGTCGTGGTGGCTGATACGCGGGCTTCGCGAGCTCTGCATACCAGTCCGATTGCACTGCGGGGGCGGTAGCGATGCTTCTCGTGACAGAGGCCGCGGTGACTGCGGCGCCGGTGCCCAGCAGGGTGGAGATGCGCACGTGGCTCCTTCGGCTCAGTGATTCTTGGTGACAGGTACCGCAATCTCGTTGCGACGAAACATCGGAAGTGTCCATGGCGGGTCGTAGAACCACGCCTGAGGTACGCCGGCCGGCTCACACTGCATGTCTTTCAGGGCATTGAGCAGCGTGGCGGTGTGCGCTTCAACCGCACGCCGAGAACGATCGCCGGAGAAGGCATGCACCGCCACGGTTTCCGCGGGCACGCGCACCAATTGCACCGCAGCGTTGTCCGGCTCCGGCAACGATTCCAGTCCGACGCCGGTCGGCATGAAGAAGCGGATCACCGATTGGCCCGGGGCGCCGGGTTGCTGGGCGACGGGCGCGGTCATCGAGATCTGCTCCCCCTCCGGAGCAGCGCGGTCCTGCGCGACGGGAGCAGTCATCGCAATCTTGGTACGCGAGTGATTGCCGCCGAAGATGTAGCCGGCCAGGCGTCGAAATCCGGTGCTGCGTGCCGCCTCCTCATCACCGGTGACGACGGTTTCCGCCGCGACACGCTCCGCGTAGCGGCGAATCTCCACATCGCGGGTTCGTTGCTCCACCGTGAAAGGAGGTTCCTCGGTTCCGTTGCGGACACCGACCACCGACCCGACGGCCTGCAGCGCGGCGCCTGCCGCCGAGAGGATTCCACTCATGTTCGCCCTCCGCTCCTGCCGTTTGTCGCCCGGCCCCGTGCTGCCGGTCGACCACCGACTGTAGCTCGATAGCCCTCATCTATTCAATAATTGAACCATTCAATTTATGAATCACTAAGGTCTTGGTAGCGGCGCAGCGCCTCGGCCCGCTCGCGACCGTGGTCCACCATGGGCTGGGGGTACCCCGGGGGCGGTGACGCCCGGACCAGATGGGCGTCGGCTAGTTCTGCCAGCTCTGGAACCCAACGGCGCACGTAGTCACCGTCGGGGTCGAATTTGCGGCCCTGCAAGGTCGGATTGAACACCCGAAAGTAGGGGGCCGCGTCGGTGCCGCACCCCGCACACCACTGCCAGCCGTGTTGGTTGTTGGCCATGTCGCCGTCAATCAGCTGATCCAGGAACCAGCGGGCGCCCCACTGCCAGGGCAGATGCAGGTCCTTGACCAGGAATGATGCCGCGATCATGCGCACCCGGTTGTGCATGAAGCCGGTCGCGCGCAGTTCCCGCATGCCCGCATCGACGATGGGAAAGCCGGTTTCGCCCGCCGTCCAACGCTCGAACCGACGGCGCGCCTCGACATCGGTATCGACCTGGATGGAGTCGAACTCATGATTCCAGTTGGCCCAGGAACTACGCGGCCAGAAGTGCAGCACCGAGGCATAGAAGTCCCGGAACGCAAGCTGGCGAAGGTACGCGGAGGCCCCGGGCCTGTCGAGTTCGAGATCGGCAGCCATGGTCCGGGGGTGGATGTTGCCGAATTTCAGGTAGACCGACATCCGGCTTCCCCCGTCCCGGTCGGGCCGGTCGCGGTCGTGCTCGTAGCGCTCCAGCCCGCTGCTGACGAACGCCTGCCAGTGTTCTGACGCTGCGGCCTCCCCGGCAGGGAACTCGCATCGACCACCGAAGTCAGGGATGTCCACGCGGTGCGCGGACTCGCCCGGCAGGTCGAGAGGGTCGATCAGGTGCGCCGAGTCAGGTCGGGACTTCGCCGGACGCCGCCATCCGTGCTCACGCCACCGCCGAAAGAACGGAGTGAAAACCCGGTAGGGAGTCCCGTCGTCTTTGACGACTCGCCCGGGCGAGGCCAAGTAGGGCGAGCCGGTGGCCACCAGCGGTATGTCACCGAGCGCAGCGCGCACCCGCGCGTCACGCCGGCGCCCGAACGGGGCGAAATCGGTTGACACATGCACCGCCGACGCACCGATCTCGGCGGCGATCCGCGGGATCCGTTCATCGGGAGGCCCGCGCGTGATCAGCAGCCGGCCGTCCAGGTCATCGCGCAGGCTGCCCAGAGACTGGCCCAGGAACTGCAGGCGGCGTTGCCCAGCCGAGGCCTCCAGCTGCGGGTCCAGCACGAAGCAGGCCAGCACCTCGGGGTCCTCGGCCAGCGCGGCCGACAGTGCCGGCAGGTCGCCGACCCGCAGATCGCGGCGGTACCACAGCAGGACCGGCATCGGACTAACCGGCCCGCAGGTCCACGGTGCGGGCCTGCCGGCACGGGCTCACGGGGTCCCCAGTTCGGAATCGAACTGTCGCATCGCTGCGGTCACGGCAGCAACAACCCGATGCGCAGTCTGCAGTTCGGCGTCGGAGAACTCGGACAGCGCGCGGTGCATGTGACCTTGCAGCGGCGTGAAAAACGCTCTGGCGGTGGCCAAGCCGAGTTCGGAGTACCGCAGCGTGACCTTACGTCGATCCGAGGCGTGAGCTTCGCGCCGCACATGACCGGACTCGATGAGACGATCGACCAGATAGGTGATGGCCGCACCCGAAAGTCCCATGCGTTGCCGCAGCTCACTGGGACTGATTGGGGACCCGGCTGTCTCAGCAACCATGATGTGCAGCAGGGCGCGGAAATCGGTCTGACGAACGTTGTTGGTACCGGCGAACCGCTGGCCGATCTGTTCGGATTGGGCGGCGAGCTGCCGCATATCGGCAGATATCAGCGACTCCAGCGCGGTTCGGGCACCAGCATCATCATCCGGTTTCATGACGGTTGACAACACTATCGCTGCGATCAGGCTGGGAACAGCGGCAGCCGTAACGCGCCGGGTGCACTCTCGGGCACGGCCGGCCGCACAGGCCGAACCGGTGCGATGCGTCGGTACGGCTGACCCAGCGGCACGCGGGGGTCCGGCTCGCCGTTGTTGGGCCACAGAGCCATCGCCCGTTCGGCCTGCGCGGTGATGGTGAACGAGGGGTTCACACCCAGATTGGCGGTGATCGCCGACCCGTCGGCAACGTGCAGACCGGGGTGCCCAAAGACCCGCTGATAGGGATCGATGACGCCGGTCTGCGCCGAGTCACCGATGGGGCAGCCGCCGATGAAGTGCGCCGTCAACGGGATGTTAAGCGCGTCCAGGTAGGTACCGCCGGCCATCCCGCCGACCTTGTCGGCCATCCGACGCGCCACGTCGTGGGCGATCGGGATCCAGTCCGGATTAGTTTCGCCCACACCCTGTTTCGCCGTCATCCGGGTGCCGAAGAGGCCTCTTTTGCGGTAGGTGGTCAGCGAGTTGTCCAGCGACTGCATCACCAGCACGATGATCGAGTGCGCCGAGGCGTTGCGCGGGAACATACTGTGCAGCATCATCGCCGGATGGCGTGCGATGGTCAGCATGAGTCGCGCGAAACGCCACGGCCCCCCGTCGATCAGATGGGTGCCCATCATCGACAGCAGGTTCGAGCCCTTGCCGTAGCGACACACCTCGATATGGGTGTTGGCCTCCGGGTGGATTGAGGAGGTGATCGCCACGCCTTGGGCGAAGTCGTCACGATCGGGCGCGAACACCACCGGCACCTCTTCGGAATTGGTGCGGGTCAGCTCGCCCAGGCGGTCCGAGAGGTGCGGCAGTGATCCGGTGTCGCGCAGCTTGTGCAGCAGCCGCTGGGTGCCCAGCGAGGCCGCGGCGAACACCACCTGACCCGTGGTGAAGTCCCGCTTGCGCTTGCGCACCCACCGGCCGGTGCGCACCGTGCTGACCACATAACCCCCGGCACCGTCGGGCCGCACATCGGTGACCATCGTCATCGGATGAATCTGGGCGCCGGCACGCTCGGCCAGGTACAGGTAGTTGGTCTCGGTGGTGTTCTTCGCGTTGTGCGGGCACCCGGTGAAGCACTGCGCGCAACCGATGCAGCCGGAGCGCTCGGGGCCGGCCCCGCCGAAGAACGGATCCGGAACCGTCGTGCCGGGCTCGTCGCCGAAGAAGACTCCGACGTTGGTGGGGTGGTAGGTGTCTTCGACACCCAGATCTCGGGCCACCGCCAGCAAGACCTCGTCGGCGGGGGTGGTGTGCGGGGTGGGTGTCACTCCCAGCATCCGTCGAGCCTGGTCGTAGTACGGCGCGAGCTCATCTCTCCAGTCGGTGATGTGCGCCCACTGCGGATCATCGAAGAACCGTTCCAACGGCTCGTAAAGGGTGTTGCCGTAGATCAACGAGCCGCCGCCGACCCCGACGGCGCTGGCGATGAACGTCTTGCCCAGCACCGTCAGCCGCTGCGGACCGAAGCAGCCCAGTTTCGGCGCCCACATGGCCTTGCGGACGTGCCAGTTGTTGGGCGGGAAATCGGCGGGTTGCCAGCGGCGCCCCATGTCCAGTACGCCGACCCGGTAGCCCTTCTCCGTCAGGCGCAGAGCGGACACGCTGCCCCCGAACCCGGAGCCGATCACCACGACGTCGTAGTCATTTGTCATGCAGGTCCTCGGAGCTGTCGCCCGGAGCGGGCGGGGCACATCACGACACCGGAATCTATCCCGCTGCGGACGTGCGTGTGGGTATAAGCAGCGCAAGCGATACCACCAGGAGCAGGCTCAGGCCGACCGCGTTCAGCACCGCGTCCCGCGGCCCGTACATGTGCAGCATGCCGAGATGATAAATCAGGTGCAGCAGGTTGAACGTCGACCAGCTGACCCCCGTGATGACGACGACGGCGCGGTTGCGCAGGTAGTACACGGCCAGCGCGCTGAGCACGCCCAGCCCCGAAAACATGCCGCCGACGTCCTTGACGAGGTGCTCGTTATAGGGGCCCAGTACCGGCAGCCAGGTCATGCCCATTCCGGGAAACGTGGTGTACCAGTGCAGCGGGGCAAAATACGCCCACAGCCCGAGGCTGAGCCCGAAGATGGTCAACACGATCAGACAGAGGCGATGCGCGGTGAGGTTCATACCCCATTGACGACGCACCGGGCGATTGTGTGACGACATGCGGCTCACCGAACAGCCGGAACGTGGGCGTCCAGCCACTCGGCGAAGGTCTGCTGGCCTCGCGGGCCCGGGTGCGCGGGCAGCAGCGCACCGCCGGCCATGGCCTTTCCGACCGCGCCGGGCAGCCGCAGGGGGATCACCGGTCGGCGCTGCCTGAGGCGGCGCAGCAACTGCCGAGCCATGTCGACCATCGACTCCACCTGGGGGCCCGCGAGTTCGGGCGCCATCTGCTGGGGCTCACCGACGGCCAGGGTGCACAGATGCGCGGCGACTTCGCTGACGGCTATCGGCTGGCAGCGCATGGTCGGTATCACCGCGATCGGGCCGGGCACCTGCCCCAGGATCTGGTCGGCGAACTCGTGAAACTGGGTGGCACGCAGGATCGTCCACGGGACGGCACCGGCCCGGATCACTTCCTCCTGGTGCAGCTTGCCCTGGTAGTAGCCACTGGGCACCCGGTCCACGCCGACGATCGACAACGCGACGTGGTGGCGGACTCCGTTGCGCTGCGCGGCGGCCAGCAGGTTCTCGGTCGCGGTTCCGAAGGACGCCCGCGCCTTCTTGGCGTTCATGGTCGCGAAGTCGACGACATCGATGATGGCCTCGACACCGGCGAGCGCGGCATCGATTCCGGCGTTTTCCAGGAGGTCGACCCCGTGTGCGCGGGCGAGGATCACCGGGTGGTGCCCCTGGCTGTCGAGATGCTCGACGACCTTGCGTCCGGTCTTGCCGGTACCGCCGGCAACCGCGATCTTCATGGGTGCACCCTTCCACGTGGCTGGACGTCAGTCGACCAAGACCACCATTTTGCCCTGAGCTTCCCCTGTTTCCATGACGCGATGCGCTTCGCGGATCTGATCAAAGCGGAAGACCCGCGAGGGCGCGGCTTGCAGGCGACCATCGCGCACTTTGTCGGCGATGTCCTGAAGCGGCACATCCGATAACGCAAAGCCGGGAGTGCCGAACACAAAGCTTCCGAAGAAGGTGAGGTTGACACCGCTGGCCATCTGCAGCAACGGGTTGAAGTCAGCGATCGGATCCAGCCCGCCGAGCCAGCCGGCCAAGCACGCCGTACCGCCCCGGCGCAGCATGTTCAAGGAGTCGAGGATCGTACTGTTGCCCACGAGGTCGAGAATGGCGTCGATGCGCTTGGCCTCGGTTATGTGTGCACTCAGATCGGGGATCTCGAGTTCGGCGCGTTCGACGCCGAGGGAAGACAGCATGCCGAACCGGTCACGGTTGCGCGTGGTGGCGATCACCCGAGCACCGGCCTCCACCGCCAGTTTTGCGGCCGCCTGGCCGAAAGACGATGTCGCCCCACGGATCACGACGGTCTGACCGGCGGTCAGATTGAGGTTGCGAAACAGACAGGTCCATGCGGTGGCATAGGTTTCCGGCAGCGCGGCCAGCTGATCCCACGGAAGATCCGCCTCTATCAGGGCGACGTTCTCAGCGCGCACCCGAGTGAACTGGGCGTAGCTGCCGTTGATGGTCCGGCCCAGCCCGCCCATCAACGCCGCGACTTTGGCACCAACCCGGAACTCACCTCCCGGGCAGGCATCGACGATGCCCACGCATTCGATACCACTGACTTCGGCGGCCTCGGCCCACTCGCCGCGGCGCATGTGCATCTCGGCGTGGTTGATGCCGAATCCCTTGACCCTGATCACCACCTCGCCATGTTTCGGCAGTGGCTTGGGGATGTCGGTGTAGGTCAAGACATCCAGATCGCCGAAGCCGTCGAGAACGATGGCCCGCATGGTGGGGCCGCCCGCGGCTTCTCGCACCACCGCGGGTTCGGTCGGAATGGCTGGTGTCGGTGTGGTGGACATACGTCTCGTCTCCTATGAAGATCGATGGTGCGTGCTATTTTTCGAAGATATGCGCCAGTTTCCGCAGGTCGGGCCATGCCGGCCATGACGGCTACTTCCCGCCGACCCGGACCAAGAAGCCCTTGATCAGGGCGGCAACCTCGTCGGCAGCGGTCTCCAGCAGGAAGTGGCCGCCGTCGAGCAGATGGATCTCCGGGTCGCTGGCGTCGCGGCCGAATGCTCGGGCACCCTCAGGGCCGAAGATCGGGTCCCCTTGACCCCAGACCGCCAGCACCGGAACTCCACTGGTGCGCAGGTACTCGTGCAGAGCGGGATACATCGGCGGATTTGTGGCGTAGTCCCGGAACAATTTGAGTTGGATTTCGTCATTACCCGGGCGAGCCAGTAGCGCGGCATCCAATGTCCAGGTGTCCGGGCTGACCAAGGACTCATCCGGGGCGCCGGTCAGGTACTGCCATCTGATCGACTCGGCATCCAGCGCCGTCCGGATGGCCGCCTCGGTCTCGGGCGTCTGCTCACGCTGGTAGTCCCAGACGGTTTTCCAGAAGCCTTCGACAAAGCCCTCGTCATAACCGTTGCCGTTCTGCGTGACTATCGCGGTGATGGAGTCGGGGCGGTTCAGCGCCAGCCGCCAGCCGATCGGGGCCCCGTAGTCCTGGACATAGATCGCGTAGCGGTCCAACCCCAACTGGTCCAGCAGCGCCTGCGTGAGGTCCGCGAGATTGTCGAAGGTGTAGTCGAACTCGCTCGCCAGCGGCATGTCCGAGTAGCCGAAGCCGAGGTAGTCCGGGGCGATCACGTGGTAGTCGTCCGCCAGGCGGGTGATGAGGTCTCGAAACATGTAAGAGCTGGTCGGAAAACCATGCAGCAGCACGACGGCGGGCGCATCGCTGCGTCCGGCTTCGCGGTAGAACAACCGGTGCCCGTCGACGGTGGCGTGGTGGAAGCTGGCCGTAGGAACCATATCTAACTCCTTAAATTATTTTTGATAGTTAGGAGCCAAGCACCCGTACTGTAACCTGTCAATAGATTTTTGGAGGTTATATGGATATCGTGGTGGCCGGACGCAGCGACGAGGCGCTGCTCTTGGACCTGCTCAACTCCACCCCCGTCATCGACGGCGTGGCACGCGATGAACTCGCGGACCCGGTGACGGCACCGGCGTGGTTGAGTTCCCGCGACCTCGGCCCGGCAAACGGACAACTCCTCCAAGAGCTCCGCGACGTCCGGGATGCGTTGCAAGACATCGTGCGTGGAGACCGGACACCGCAGGCCTTGCAGCCGTTCCTCGGTGGAGTCGGACTCTCGGCGACAGTCAGCGACCACGGCATCACCTGGACCCTGGACACCGGTGAGACGTCGACGGCCGCGGCGCGCGCCATCCTCGCCTGGGACGGTTTGCGAATCTCCAGCCCGGGGCGACTACGTCCCTGCGCCAATGCCGACTGCCAGCTGTTCCTGATTGATCGCAGCAAGCCCAACACGGCCCGGTGGTGCTCGATGGCCATCTGCGGCAACCGGATGAAGGCACGCCGCCACTACCAGCGAAGCAAGGCCACGACCAGCGACTGAAGCGCCCGACGCGCCCACTCGCGCACGGGGGACGCGTGCGCGTCGCCGCGAGCCCAAATGCCGCGGCGGCGAGATCGCGGACTACCATGGGACGGCCCCGCGGGTTCTCTACACCGACCGCTTTCCAGGTCCCCCGCCCCCGTAGCTCAGGGGATAGAGCACGGCTCTCCTAAAGCCGGTGTCGCAGGTTCGAATCCTGCCGGGGGCACCATTTTTGGTGTATGCCTTCGGGACGGCCGCTACTTCCAGAAGGCGTTCATGGCCTGGGCGTAGGTGTCGTTGGGGGTGAGCGAGGCCAGGCCCAAGGCGTCTTCGATGGTGGCCATCAGGCTGTATTGGTTGTAATAGGCGTCGGTGGTGAAGTTGCCTGACTGCATCCCCCCGTACGTCACGGCGCCCGCACTCGGGATGACGATCATCGGAGCGTTATTGCCTTGGTTACCGAAGCCCAGTGAGAGGTTGTTGTTGTCCTCGTCCGTGGTGATGATGATGACGTCCCGCTCGTTCGGGTCGGTCCACGTCTTCGAGCTCTCGATGGTGGAGACCTCCTGCTGGACGAACTGGTCGGCGGCCGAGACGTTGTACTGATGGTCTCCGAGCTGTGTGGCGATGAACTGGAGAACGCCGCTGAGTGAGTCGACCGGGCCTTCCCCGTTGTTGTCCTCGTTGGCAGCGATCCAGGTGAATCCGGGGAACTTGCTCGGGTCAGCGAGGTCGGTGGACAACTGCGTCAGTGGAAGCAGGTGCTCCTGCAGGTAATCGGGGGTGTTGCCGTAGACGTAACTGAATTGGGTGAAGGGCAGTTCATCGGCGGAGTAGTCGCCCGATGACACGATGGCGCCCGCCGACGGCATGCTCTGCGCGTAGCCGGCCCAGGTGATGCCCGCCAGGTCCATCTCCTGCATGAGGCTCGGGGCGTTGATCGAGTTCGGGGCAGAGTTGTAGTCGATGCCGAAGTCCGAGCCGCCCAGGATCCGGAAGTAGTTCGGGTCGCTGGGGTGGCCCAGTGCGTAGTAGTTGTCCGCGTAGCCGTAGGTGTTGATCAGGCTGTTCATGTAGGGCGCGTTCGGGCTACCGACGATGTCGGCGGCACCCTTGTTCTCCACGTAGATCACGAACACGTGATCGAGTTGGCCGACGTCTGACGTCGGTGTGGTGAGCGGCGCCGCGGTGAGGCTGGGATCGCCGACGGTGAACGACTCGTTGTCGGCGTAGGCGCCGTTGTAGTCGCCGAGGTACTGGTTTTCGTCGGTGAAGGTCGTGGTCACCTTTGCGGAGACCGCGCCGTCGGGGACTGTTCCCGTGATCTCGCGTTCCTCAAATCCGGTGAAACCCCAGCGATCCCAGACCGTGACGGGGTTGAGCGAGCCGGTGCCCACCACATTCCCGTCGGCGTCGAGGAAGCTGACCTGCACTGAGGCATAGGACGGGTTCCACGTTTGGCCACCCAGATCCGCACTGAGCGCATACGGCGTTCCGGCCGCGCCGGTGACGTCGACGGTTTGGCTGATGGTGGAGGTGCCCACCGGTCCGCCGCCGGCGAAGTTGTCGCCGCCGGCCGGCGGCGCGGTCTGCGGAAAGCCGAACAACCCCGACACCGTCGGCAACGGAAAAGCCACCGGGGACGGATATCCGACCGGGGTGCCGTAGGCGATCACGGTCGGCGTGCCGGTCTCGGTCCAGCCCGGAATGGTCACCCCGCTATAGCCGGACCCGGACGGATCGGCTGTTTCGAAGCCCGGGTTGACCAGCAGGTTCTGACTCATCAGTTGCGTGTCGGCGTGGAGCGGGGCAATCGGATCGAGACTGTTGAGCCAGCTGACGAGTTCGGTGTCCAGCTGTGGACCCAGGACCGTGGTGACCGAGTCCTGCTCCAGGAAACTTGTCATCGCATTGAGGACTTGGTCGATGAAGACGTCGAACTCATCGGCATGGGCTTCGGGCGCGGACGCGAACTGCCCCAGTCCCAGCGCCACAACCACGCTGGCCGCGCCCGTCATCCCCATCCTCAGACGCCGAAGAGCCATGGTTCCGACAATCCTCAGGCACCGCTAGGCCGTCAAGAAGCCCCAGCTAATACATTTCAGAGCCACAGGAAGTCGACAGAATCGCGCGACCGTGGGGTTAGCCGAACAGATCGGCCAGGCTGAAGCTCGGAGTGTCGGCGATCAGGTCGGACATGTTCGCCCACTGCTGGGCTGCCTGGGCACTGAGTTCGGTCGGCCAGTCGTCGTTGGCGGTCAGGATCACCGTCGCCAGGTTGTCCCGGGCATTGAGCAGTCCGGCCAAGATGCTGGTGTTGGGGTCGAACAGCAATCCGTCGATAGCGGGGATGAACAACTGGGGCATCACCACCGAGAGGGCGGTCTGCGCCAGCCCTAGTGCGATGGGCAGGTTGATGTTGCTGGCCAGCAGCGGCAGGGCGTTCCAGACCGCGGACAGGCTTTCCATCGGGTTTTCCAGGACACTGCGCACCACGGCGTCCCAATCCGGGCTGAGCGCCTCGGTGAAGCGCAGCTCCATCGGCGTGACGGGCTGGCTGGCGAAGACGGCCTCGAAGTTCTCATTGCCCATCAGGCCTTGCAGCCCGTTCATCAGGAGGTTCTGCAGCACCCAGTCGGGCTGGGCGGTCATCCGGGACATATCCAGCGCATAGCCGTAGGACAACACTCGCTGCGTCATGTCGGCGGCGAACTCCTCGGGGCTCACCGTCGGGGTGCCGTCGGGGAGGTAGTCGTTGAGCTCGCTGATCGGCACGACTTGAGCCGTCACTCCCAGTCCCAAGACGCTGTCGGGATCGGCGACGTGTTCGAAGCGCGCGAAGATCTCGCCTCGCGACAGGCCCCCGGTGTCCAGCCAGTTCGCCACGCCCGGATTGGTGGCGCTGACAACGTAATAGGTGTAGCCATCGGGGTCGTGGTAGGTCGTGGTGTGGTTCAGCGTGGATTGCGCCATGACGTAGGGCAGCGCACCGCCGTAGACGTTCATCAGTTGAATGCCGCTGTAAGCCGACTCCACGTTCGGCACCTTGATGACCAGAGCCTCATCGGAATCCAGGTCGAAGTTGCCGCCGGTGACCACCGCACTGGCCAGGCCGGCACCGTAGCTCGTCTGGGGGCCCAGGTCATGCATGGTGTTGGCGGGAATGTTCATGCCTACCGAGGCGCCGCCTTCGATTGCCCGCGTGTTGAACGGGCCGACGACCTGAGCGAAGGCACTGAAAAGGGTGGTGAGGATCGAGTCGACCGATCCGAGGCCACCGGAATCTGCCAGCGTGGTCGACACCGGGTCGTCACTGGGGAAGAACCCGCCCTCGGGGATAGCGAAAAACGGCGGGCAGTCGGCCACACATTGCACGGTGACGCTGCCCGGACCCTTCGCCCAGTCGCCGAGGATGTCTCGGATCAACAGCGACGCGGCGCCGCCGACGGTGGCGTCGGTGGTGTCCATGAAGTTCAGCGCTCCGGCCGGCGCCTCCGGTCCGATGTAGACGGTGAAGGTGCCGTCGGGATTGAGCACCAAGCCGTCGCCCAGTTCCAGGTCTTCGATCGCCTGCGCCGTGCCGCCGGTGATGGCCTGCGTGCTGATCGCGAAATGCTCCGTACCACCGCCGAGGGTGCCGTGCAGGACGTAGGTCGCACCGGGCGCCAGACCGGCGGTCACCCGGTAATAGATGTCGGGGGTGAAGAAGTCGAAATACTGCCGTGGCTCGGTGGCGTTGCCCGCGATCGCCTCTGGCGACTGAAAGAAAACGCCGTTGAACAGTTGGGTGACTCGTGAGAGGCCGGCGCTGAGCAACTGGTAGTTGGTGTTCTGCAGCATCAACATCACGTTGTCTTCGCTGCCGGGCGTCGCGTACGGCAAGGTCATGTTGAGCTCGACCAGCCGCTGCATCTCCGCGATCAGCGCATCGATCGCGGGCTGGAACCCGTACGTCGCTGTCAACGCCACCGCGGGCGGCGCGCTCGCCGCGGCCGTCACCGGCGAGCCCATCACCAGCGACAACGCGCTGCCCACCGCGGCCGCGGCGACGCCGTACCGCTGGATGCGGCTCGGCCGGCCCACTGCTCCGCTTGCGATCACGCCCACGACCACTCCCCGATCTTGTTCATGATTCTCTGGTTTAAATCACGGCGAATTTTTATTTTCCGACGATACGTCGAGGGCTTGGCGGG
>NZ_JRMM01000027.1:0-36659 GCF_000972905.1 Mycobacterium sp. UM_Kg27 | reverse complement strand
TCGGCAGCGTCAGATGTGTATAAGAGACAGGTCCGCACCGTCCGAGCCCTTGACGCCTAACGAGCCGCCGGCACCGCCCTTGCCGCCCACACCAGCGGCGCCGCCGACTCCACCGGTGCCGCCGGTCCCACCGTTGAGGTTGCCCTCCTCACCCGCGGCCCCGGTGCCGCCCTGGCCGCCCTCGCCGCCGGCGCCACCCTTGCCGCCCGCACCGCCGGTGCCGAACAGGGAGTCGCTCGCGGCGCCGCCGTTGCCGCCCTTGCCGCCCGCACCGCCCGCGTTACCCGTGCCGCCCACACCGGTGCCGCTGTCAGCCCATGAGCCGGTCGCGCCGATCACGCCGGTCGCGCCCACGCCACCGTCGCCGCCGGCACCGCCGATGCCGAACAGCGAGCCCAGCGCGGCGCCGCCGTTGCCTCCGTTGCCGCCCAGCCCGCCGACGCCGCCCGCGCCGCCGATGCCCATGATGGTGCCCCCGGTGCCGCCGTTGCCGCCGTCACCGCCCAAGGCGCCCGCACCACCGGCACCGCCGTTGCCGAACCAGCCGGCGTTCCCGCCGTCGCCGCCCCCGATGGACGGGTCCGCGTCCTCGTCAGCACCCGCGGAGTAACCGGCCCCGCCGCTGCCGAACCAGAGGCCGCCGTCGCCGCCGTCAGGGTTCTCCGCCGTGCCGGCGGCGCCGTCGCCGAGATAGAACTGGCCCTCGGGTGCCCAGCTGTTGACCATGTCGACCAGCCAGGAGTTGGCCGGGTTGTCGATGAACGAGTCCACCGACGTGTACAACGGCTGGTAGACCAACGCGTTGAAGAGTGTCGTGAGGTCGAACGGGTTGGTGTCGGCCGCGCTACCCGGGTCCGCCGACCAGTTGAACCACGAGCTGATGTCCCAGGCGTTGCTGTCCCAGCCGCTCGAAGAGTCTGAGACCGGGGTGAACAAGTCGGTCAGCCAGTCGAAGTCCCAGTCGGCGTTCGCGGTGGGAGTTGCCGCCATCGGGGCCATGCCGAACGTCAGGAACGCCGCCGCAGTACCGCCGGCACCTACCAGCCGATTCGTTTTACGGCGGTTGTTCCGACGCTGCTGCCGACCTGCCATGATTCCCCGCTTCTGCGTTAAGGCGACCTGTGTAAAACGGTCAAATAGTTACCTTGCTCACCGAAGGGTATTCCAAGGAACGGGGTTCATCCACTCGTGCGAGGCGACCTTACCGGCCCACAAAGAAGCTGAGAACGGGTAATCAGTCGGCGTGTGACGGGCTCTGGCGAACTGCCTTCAGGCGGTACATCGTCAGATCCGCCGGGACGCCGCTGGTCTTGGCCGCGAGCACCTGACGGCGCGCTCGCTTGGCAACCACACCCAGCTCCTCGAGGGCGGCCGGATCGATGCGTTCCAAGGTCGGCCCAGAAACCACGATCCCGCCCTTGAGGGCGCGTTCCATCACCCGGGCGGCGATATTGACGTCCACGCCGAGCCAGTCGTCGGCCAGCCGCTGGGGCCGGCCGGTGTGGATGCCGACCCGCATCCGCGGCGTGTGCCCGTTGACCTCGACCTCGCGAAGGGCCTCTTGTGCCTCCAGCACCGCGGCGACAGCGACCAACGGGTCGCGGAACACCGCCATCAGCCCGTCGCCCATTCGTTTGACGATGCGGCCACCAGCGTCCAGCAGCGGCGGCTCGATCGCGCGCGACACTCGCCGCAGCAGGGTCAGGGTGGCGTCGTCGCCGGACTGCAGCGACCAGGTGGAGAAGCCGACCAAATCGGTGAACACCAGCGTTGCCTCGGAATTGCCCGGCACCCGCGACATCCGTTGGGTCAGGGCCTGCCAGACCTGCAACGCGCCCAGGCTGACTTCCCGGGAGGCCGCCGAGCGGTCTCCCATCAGGCGGTCGGCCGCCCGCGCGGCGGCCTGCGGGCCGCCATCTCCGGCGGTCGACAGCGGATCACCGAATTCTGGGTCGCCGGGCAGCACGCGCCGCACTCGCCGGACCAGGTCGACGATTCGGACGTCGTTGGTGGTGCGGTTCAGCCAGGCCGCGGCCTCATCCAGGGAGAAGGAGGTGCGGCGGTCGGGGCTGGGCTGGTCGGGCACTGCTACCGCCTCCCCGAGCCCAGCAGCCTGCCGTGGGGCCGGCTCGAGGTCCATGAGTTTCAGGGTAGGTGGCGCTCGCCGACACCGGCAACGACCGCCGACAGTGGCACACGACACGATTGACGTTTTCGGTGCGACGCGCCACAACGAATGTAGACAACGATCGTTGTCACAATTATCGTAGTTTCAGGTTCCCAGACAGGAGACGTGATGACCGTTACGCCGACCGCGTCCGTCGAGCAGGCGTCTGCGCCCGCCGACGACAGTGCCCCCAGCGTTGCCAAAACCGCTCCCAAGCCTGCTCCCGCGGTGGAGCCGTTGAACTCTAACTCGTTGACCTGGAAGTACTTCGGCGACCTGCGCACCGGCATCATGGGCGTCTGGATCGGCGCCATCGAGAACATGTACCCCGGCCTGGGCGCGGGCGTCACCGAGCACTCCAGCATCTTGAGCGAGCCGATGCAACGTGTGACACGGTCGGTCTACCCGATCATGGGTGTGGTCTATGACGGCATTCGGGCCCAGCACACCGGCGCCTCGATCCGCGACTACCACCGCGACATCAAGGGCGTCGACGAGAAGGGCCGGCGCTATCACGCGCTGGACCCCGACACCTTCTATTGGGCGCACGCCACGTTCTTCATGCTGATCATCAAACTCGCCGAGTACTTTGACGGCGGCCTCACCTTGGCCGAGAAGCGCCAGCTCTTCGACGAGCACGTGCAGTGGTACCAGATGTATGGCATGAGCATGCGTCCCGTGCCGAAGTCCTGGGAAGAGTTCTGCGAGTACTGGAACCGGGTGTGCGAGGACGAGCTGGAGCTGACCCCGGCCGCCATCGACATTTTGAACATCCGCATCCCCAAGCCGTGGTTCGTGCCCATGCCCGACGCGGTGTGGCACCAGATGTTCAAGCCGGCGCTGGCCGCCCAACGCTGGGTGGCGGCCGGATTGTTCGAGCCGGTGGTGCGGGAGAAGGCCGGTCTGCGCTGGTCGGAGAGCGACGAGGTGCTGCTGCGGCTGCTGGGCAAGGTCAGCCACGTGGCATTCAGCTTTGTACCCGACGAGATTCGGCTGCACCCGCGCGCGCTGGCCGGCTACCGGCGCGAGCAGGGCAAGATCCCCAGTGACACCCCGCCGATCGAGGCCCCGTGGTTCAGCGGACCGCCAAAAGACCGGCGGCACAGCGGAATGCACTACGTCCCGCCGGTCAGCGCGGGCATGAAGCTGGTCGAGCGCGCCGGAGCGCTGATGCACAGCACCTTCTCGCTGGCCGCCGGCAGTGGCCTGACCCCGCGACCGCCGCGCCGTAAGCCCAAGGCCGCCTAAGCGCGGCGCTGGGCTCGCGCGCTCTGGTAGAGGCAGATCGCCGCTGCCGCTGCAACATTGAGGCTCTCAGCGCCTCCTGCCATCGGGATGTGCACCCGGTGGTCGGCGGCGGCTGCGGCCTCGGCCGGCAACCCCTGAGCCTCCGGGCCGAACAGCCACGCGGTGGGCCCGGCCAGGACCGGGTCGGCGTCATCGAGGCTCAGCTCACCGTCAAGCGCCGTCGCCAGCACCTGCAGTCCCGCCTCCCGCAATGCGGTGAGCACGGCATCGGTGTCGGCGGCCACTACCACCGGGACGTGGAAGATGCTGCCCGCGGACGAGCGCAGGCACTTGCCGTTATAGGGATCGACGCTGTTGCCGGTCAGCACCACCAGGTCGGCACCGGTGGCGTCGGCGATGCGAATCAGGGTGCCGGCGTTACCGGGCTCGCCGATGCCCACCGCCACCGCCACCAGTCGCGGAGCACCGGCCAGCACAGTGTGCAGATCCGCTTCGGCGTGCGCGCACACCGCGATCAATCCGGCCGGAGTGACGGTGTCCGACAAGGCCTTTGCCGCGCGGTCGGTCACCAGGTGGACCGGTACCTGCGCGCAGGCCAGCAGATCGTGGTGACGTTGCGCCGCCGCTTCGGTGGCGAAGACCTCCAGGACCAGGCCGCGAGCGATCGCGGCCTCGATCAGATTGGGCCCCTCGGCCAGGAAGCGCTGTTCGCGCTTCCTGGCCACGTGCCGATGCAGCTTGACCGCCGCGACCACCCGGGCCGAACGTTCGGTCAGCATCGGCTCGGTTCGGGTCAGGCAGCCTCGCCGGAAGGCGCGTTGACATCCTCGGGCAGCGCGGCCCGAGCGACCTCGACCAGCGCGGTGAATGCAGCCGCGTCGCTGACGGCGATCTCGGCGAGGTTCTTGCGGTCCACCTCGACACCGGCGGCCTTGAGGCCCTGGATCAGCCGGTTGTAGGTGATGTCGTTGGCGCGGGCCGCCGCGTTGATGCGGGAGATCCACAGCTTCCGGAACTCACCCTTGCGGGCACGACGGTCCCGGTAGGCGTAGGTCATTGAGTGCAGCTGCTGCTCTTTGGCCTTGCGGTACAGCCGCGACCGCTGGCCACGGTAACCCTTCGAAGCCTTCAGGACTGTACGGCGCTTCTTCTGGGCGTTGACTGCGCGCTTCACGCGTGCCATGGGGTGTTCCTACTCTCGTTGGGGCGTAAGGGGATTGCGGTGCGGAGAAAGCGGCAATCAGCCGTTCAGCATCGCGTTGACGCGCTTGGTGTCGGCGGCAGCCACCTCGGTGCGGCCGGCCAGACGACGGGTGCGGGTGCTCGGCTTGTGCTCGAGCAGGTGGCGGGCGTTCGCCTTCTGCCGGACGATCTTGCCGGTTCCGGTGCGACGGAATCGCTTCGAAGCGCCGCTGTGGGTTTTCGCCTTGGGCATGTTTCCTCAGTTCTGCTGTCGGGGTTTTCAGTTCTCGGGCTGCGGCTCGGCCGCGTCCGCCGCGGGGGCGGGAGCGGTGGCGGGTGCGGGGTGAACCGCGCCTCCACCGGCGTCCTCTGCGGCCTTGGCACGGGTTTTCGCGCCGCGGTGCGGTGCCAGCACCATCGTCATGTTGCGTCCGTCTTGCTTGGCGGAGGTCTCGACGAAGCCGTACTCGGCGACGTCGGCGCCCAACCGCTGCAGCAGGCGGTAGCCGAGCTCGGGCCGGGACTGCTCACGGCCGCGGAACATGATCGTCACCTTGACCTTGGCCCCGGCTTCGAGGAAGCGGACCACGTGGCCCTTCTTCGTCGCATAGTCGTGGTCGTCGATCTTGGGACGCAGCTTCTGTTCCTTGACGACGGTCTGCTGCTGGTTCTTGCGAGACTCGCGCTCCTTCTGAGCCGCCTCGTACTTGTACTTGCCGTAGTCCATGATCTTGCAGACCGGGGGTTTAGCGGTCGGTGCGACTTCGACAAGGTCAAGATCGGCATCCGCGGCGACGCGAAGCGCATCTTCGATGCGCACAATGCCTACCTGCTCCCCGCCCGGGCCGATCAATCGAACCTCAGGTACACGAATGCGCTCGTTGACGCGGATCTCAGTGCTGATGGGACCTCCTTGGGTAGTCTTCGGTCGCGGCCGCCGCAGTGCTCGTCCGGACGCAGCGGCGCTGACCCCACCCACCAGCAAAAAAGCCCTGCACGAAGCAGGGCCCATACCGACCGATCACGGCCTGAACAACCTCAAGCCGCCTGCGCAGCGCGCAGAGCAGGCGGTTTACACCGCCTGCGACCGGACCACTGAGCCGCAAGGATTGCTCCTCAGGCTAGTGGTGGGAGGGAACTCCACTTGCTGTCCTGGCGTACGCCGGGACGGTCGCGTTAGGGAGTCTAGCAGCTGTTCAGCGGTCGTTCCGCCCGGCGATCATCCCCACCGGCGATTCCACACCTGCTTTTCGTCCTTTTCGCGGCTTTCCTGCATATTCTCGCGGGCTATGACCCTGACAGTGCCGGCTGTGCCGCGCTCGCGCAGCCGCTCCACCACCCGGCTGCACTGGGTGCCCTCCGCGGCCGCCTGGGCGGTCGGCATCGCCGCCACATTGTCGCTGCTGGCGAGCATGTCGCCGGTGATCCGGTGGGCGATCCGGGTGCCCCGGGAGTTCATCGACAAGTACCTGTTCAACTTCCCCGACACCAGCCTGGCCTGGGCCTTCGTGCTGGCCCTGCTCGCCGCCGCGCTCAGCGCGCACAAACGCATCGCCTGGTGGTTGCTGATCGCCAACCTGGTGGTCGCCGGCGGCTGGAACGTCAGCCGGCTGGTGTCGGACACCTCCGACCGCTTCGGTGTCATCAGCGGCGTGGCGGGCCTGGTGCTGCATCTGGTCGCGATCGTGGTGCTGGTGGCAGCCCGCGGCGAGTTCTGGGCCAAAGTGCGGCGCGGAGCGCTGCTCAAGTCCGCAGCGACGCTGGCCGCCGGGTGGGCGGTGGCGATCCTGCTGTGCTGGGGCCTCATCGAACTGTTCCCCGGCACGGTGACGCGCCCGTTGCGACTGCCCTACGTGGTGAACCGGGTGGTCGGCTTCGGGCTGCTCGAGCCCGACCTCTTCCCCGGCAAGCCCGACTTCGGGCTCAAGGCCCTGTGCGGGCTGCTCGGGGCGCTGGCCCTGATCGTCGCGGCCATCGTGCTGTTCCTGTCGCAGCGCGCCGACAATGCCCTCACCGGCCAGGACGAGTCGGCGATCCGCGGGCTGCTCGAGCAGTACGGCCAGAACGACTCGCTGGGCTACTTCGCCACCCGCCGCGACAAGTCGGTGGTGTTCGCCCCCAACGGGCGCGCCGCCATCACCTACCGGGTCGAGGTGGGCGTCTGCCTGGCCAGCGGCGACCCGGTAGGCGACCCGCGGTCGTGGCCACAGGCCATCAACACCTGGTTGCGGGTCTGCAAGGACTACGGCTGGGCGCCCGGAGTGATGGGGGCCAGCTTCGCCGGGGCGCAGGCCTACCGTGACGCCGGGCTGAGCGCGCTGGAACTGGGCGACGAGGCGATCCTGCGGCCCGCGGAGTTCAAACTGTCCGGACCCGACATGCGCGGGGTGCGCCAGGCGGTCACCCGGGCCCGCCGTTCGGGTCTGACGGTGCGGATGCGCCGGCACGGCGAGATCGGCGCCGACGAGATGGCCCGCGTCATCGACCACGCCGACGCCTGGCGCGACACCGAATCCGAGCGCGGGTTCTCCATGGCGCTGGGCCGCCTCGGCGATCCGGCCGACGCCGACTGCTTGCTGGTCGAGGCGGTGCGCGGCGACCCGCGTACCGGAGAGGTCGTGGCGATGCTGTCGCTGGTGCCGTGGGGGCACAGCGGGGTGTCGCTGGATCTGATGCGGCGCTCCCCGCAATCCCCCAACGGCACCATCGAACTGATGGTCAGCGAACTGGCCCTGCAGGCCGCCACCATCGGCGTCAACCGGATCTCGTTGAACTTCGCGATGTTCCGGGCCGCTTTCGAACAGGGCGCACAGCTGGGCGCCGGCCCGGTGCTGCGACTGTGGCGGCGGCTGCTGATGTTCTTCTCCCGCTGGTGGCAGCTGGAGACGCTGTACCGGTCGAACATGAAGTATCGGCCGCAGTGGGTGCCGCGCTACGCCTGCTACGAGGACGCCCGGTTGATCCCCCGCGTCGGGGTCGCCTCGGTGATCGCCGAAGGCTTTCTGGTGCTGCCCTTCTCGCGGCGCAACAAGCAGCACACCGGACACCACTCGGCCGTGCCGGCGACGATGGCCGCCTCCGGACGGCTGCACAGCGACGGGACCGCACCCGACGACATCGACAGCGGTATCGGCGAGTTCAGTGAGCCCGCCGAGACACTCCCCCGGCTCCCCGAGCAGGTCCGGGTCCGGATGGCCAAACTGAAGTCGTTGCAGGACAGCGGCGTCGACGCCTACCCGGTGGGTGCCGCGCCCAGCCACACCGTGCACCAGGCCCTGGCCGGCGGCACCGAAGAGACCGTCTCGGTGGCCGGACGGGTATTGCGGATGCGCGACTTCGGCGGCGTGCTCTTCGCCCAGTTGCGCGACTGGTCCGGTGAGGTGCAGCTACTGCTCGACGATTCGGTACTCGCGCAGGCCGACGGCGACGCGCGCGCCGCGGACTTCAGCGCCGGGGTCGATCTCGGCGACCTGGTCGCGGCGACCGGCCGGATAGGCCGCAGCCGCAACGGGACACCGTCGCTGCTGGTGACGCACTGGCGGCTGGTCGGCAAATGCCTGCGTCCACTGCCCGACAAATGGAAGGGCCTGACCGACCCCGAGGCGCGGCTGCGGACCCGCTATGTGGACCTGGCGATCAACACGCAGGCGCGCGAGCTGATCGCAGCCCGCAGCCAGGTGCTGCGCTCGATCCGGGACACCTTGTTCGCCAAGGGATTTCTGGAGGTCGAGACCCCGATTTTGCAGCAGCTGCACGGCGGGGCCAACGCGCGCCCGTTCGTCACCCACATCAACGCCTACGACCTGGACCTGTATCTGCGGATCGCCCCGGAGCTCTACCTCAAGCGACTGTGCGTAGGCGGGGTGGAGCGAGTGTTCGAGCTGGGCCGCGCCTTTCGCAACGAGGGCGTCGACTACAGCCACAACCCGGAGTTCACCCTGCTGGAGGCCTACCAGGCGCACGGCGACTACCTGGCCTGGATCGACGGGGCACGGGAGCTGATCCAGAACGCCGCGGTCGCGGCCAACGGCGCCCCGGTGGTGATGCGGCCCGGGGCCGACGACCAGCTCGAAGCGGTCGACATCTCCGGGCAGTGGCCGGTGCGCAGCGTGCACGACGCGGTGTCCGACGCGCTCGGCGAGCAGATCGACGCCGGCACCGATGTGGCCACCCTGCGCCGACTGTGCGACCACGCCGGCGTCCACTACCTGCGGCAGTGGGATGCCGGGGCGGTGGTGCTCGAACTCTACGAGCAGCTGGTCGAGGCCCGCACCCAGCAGCCCACGTTCTACACCGACTTCCCCACCTCGGTGTCGCCGCTGACCCGGCCGCACCGCAGCAAGCCGGGGGTGGCCGAGCGGTGGGACCTGGTGGCGTGGGGCGTGGAGCTGGGCACCGCCTACAGCGAACTCACCGATCCGGTGGAGCAGCGCCGCCGGCTACACCAGCAGTCGCTGCTGGCCGCAGGCGGCGACCCCGAGGCCATGGAACTCGACGAGGACTTCCTGCAGGCTATGGAATACGCGATGCCGCCGACCGGCGGGCTGGGCATGGGCGTGGACCGCGTCGTCATGCTCATCACCGGCCACAGCATCCGGGACACTCTGCCGTTTCCGCTGGCCAAACCTCGTTGAGCCGGATTCCGGTCCATCATGGAGGGGTGATCCTGGCGAGTGGCGAACACACCTCGCTGATGCATGGCTGGATCCCGGTCACGGTGCAGGCGGCGGCGGTGCTGTCGCTGGTGCTGGCCGTGGGCTGGCGGTCGCGTCGCTGGCTGCGGCGACTGCCGCTGATCGGCGCCGTGGGGCTGGCCGTGGCGGGATGCGTGTACTGGTTCGTGAGCGACGACGGCCTGTCCGCTCAGCCGCCGCCGATCAGCCTGTGGCTGTGGGTCGCGCTGACCGGCGCCGCCGCGGCGCTGCTGGTGCTGGGCTGGCGGGGTGCGGCCTGGTGGCGCCGCGGCATCGCCCTGCTGGCGGTGCCACTGTGTCTGCTCAGTGCGGGTTTGACCCTCAACGCCTGGGTCGGCTACTTCCCGACCGTGCAGAGCGCCTGGGGCGACCTGACGTCGGGACCGCTGCCCGACCAGAGCGACCAGGCGGCGGTGAACGCGATCGCCGGCTCGGGGGCCCTGCCCGGACGCGGCCACGTACTGCGGGTGACGATTCCCGCCGACGCCTCGCACTTCAAGCATCGCGGCGAGCTGGTGTACCTGCCTCCGGCGTGGTTCGCCCAGGATCCGCCGCCGCAACTGCCGGCCGTGATGATGATCGGCGGCGAGTTCAACACGCCCGCGGACTGGCTGCGCTCCGGAGGCGCGATCAAAGCCGTCGACGACTTCGCCGCCGCCCACCACGGCAACGCACCGGTGCTGGTGTTCGTCGACTCGGGTGGCTCCTTCAACAACGACACCGAATGCGTCAACGGCCCGCGCGGCAACGCCGCCGACCATCTGACCGAAGATGTGGTGCCGTACGTGATCTCGCACTTCGGGGTCAGCCCGCAACCGGCGCAGTGGGGGGTGGTCGGCTGGTCCATGGGCGGCACCTGCGCGGTGGACCTGACCACGATGCATCCCGAGAGGTTCAGCGCCTTCGTCGACATCGCCGGCGACCTGAGCCCCAACACGGGAACCCGCGCGCAGACCATCAGACGGCTGTTCGGCGGCAGCGTCGACGCCTGGGCGGCGTTCGACCCGTCGACGGTGATCGCCAGGCACGGCCGGTATTCCGGGGTTTCGGGGTGGTTCGCGGTCGACGGCAGCGCCGCCAAGTCCGATAGCGGCGGTCAGCTGGCCGCCGCGAAGTCGCTGTGCACGCTGGGCCGGGCCAACGGTATCGACTGCGCGGTGATCACCGAACCGGGCCAACACGACTGGCCGTTCGCCGGCAGGGTGTTCACCCACGCCCTGCCGTGGCTGGCCGCCCGGCTGGGCACCCCGGGGGTGGCGCCGGTGGGCTTCCCGAGCGTGTGAGGAGGCGATGCTGGTCCGGATTTCGACCATATGGTGTTGTGCCCGGCTCTGAGCGACAGCAGCTGCATCGAACAATTCGCCGAGTGTGCGGTTTGGTTCGAAAATCGGCCGTTCTGCGTACCAAACCGCACACTCGAGGAATGGGTCCGCTACTTCGAAACCGCCGGCGGTAACGTGGCGACCATGGGTGACGATCCGAGCGACCCGCAGCCCGACACCGGATACGACGACGCCGGCGTGCCGACGTTCGACTCCGTGCGCGAGAAGATCGAACGCCGCTATGAGACCTCGATCGGCGCACAGGAACTGGATTCCGAGACCCAGGAAGGTCGCACCGTCGAGAAGCAGTTCGAGGACCGCCAGCGCGCGGCGGCCGACCGGCTGGAGCAGATCCGCAAGTCGATGCACGAGGGTGAGCACTGACCGGTGCGGACCTTCACCATCGCCGAAAGGCGAAACCGTTTGGCGCGCCGACATTTTCTTGCCCCTGACACCGCTGATGCGCCGATAGCCCGGATCGCGGCAACGCTGGTCGGGCTGCACGCCACCGATCCGGCGACTCCGTACCTCTCGCTGTGGGCGCGGCGCTCGGGGTTCGCGGTGGCCGACCTGCACGACGCGCTGTATGAAAAGCGCTCACTGGTCAAGCATCTGGCGATGCGCCGAACGCTGTGGGTGTTCGATCCCGCCGACCTGCCCGCCGTGCAGGCTGCGGCCAGCGACCGGGTGGCCGATACCGAACGGCGCAAGCTGATCGCCGAGGTGGCCAAGGCGGGCGTGGCCAATGACGGCGAAAAGTGGCTGACCCATGCTGCGGCCGCGGTGCTGCGGCACCTCGATGAGAACGGCCCGGCCAGCAGCATCGCGCTGCGCGCGGCCCTGCCCGAGCTGGCCGGCACCTACGATCCCGCGCCCGGCAAGACCTACGGCGGCCAGGCCCATCTGGCGCCGCGCGCGCTGACCGTCCTGGGCGCGCAGGGCCACATCGTGCGCGGGCCCAACGACGGCGGCTGGACCTCGTCGCGGCCGCAGTGGACGACCGCGACGAGCTGGCTCGGCGCACTCGGCGCCCCGATGATGGCCGAGCCGGCGCAGACCCAGCTGATCCGAACCTGGCTGCGGGCGTTCGGCCCGGCCACCGCCGAGGACATCAAGTGGTGGTTCGGTACCACTAAGACGGTGGTCCGCAAGGCGTTGAGTGAGATCGGCGCCGTCGATGTCGACCTGCACGACACGCCCGGCTACGCGCTGGCCGACGACCTGGAGCCCGAACCCGAGCCCGAGCCGTGGGGTGCGCTGCTGCCGGGCCTCGACGTCACCACGATGGGCTGGTACCAGCGCGACTGGTACCTCGGCGAGCACCGCGGCCAGCTCTTCGACAACAACGGCAACGCCGGGCCCACCGTGTGGTGGAACGGCCGGATCGTCGGCGGCTGGTATCAGAATGCGGCCGCCGAAGTGCAGCTGCAGCTGCTCGAAGACCCGGGCACCCAAGCCCGTGACGCGCTGAACAAACGGGCGCAGGAGCTCACCGCGTGGCTGGACGGGGTGCGGGTTCCGCCGCGGTTCCCGTCGCCGCTGGTGAAGGCGGCACAGCGCTGACGGCGTGGTTTCCCGAAGCGGTGAACTGCTTCTTGAGCATCGCGTACCCCCAGGCCAGTACCAGCCAGGGCGCGATCAACCAGGGGCCGTTCAGCAGGATGAACTTGACGCCCAGATCCATGAAGCTGGCGGTGTTGGTCGACGGGAAGCCGGCGATGATCTCGGTGCCGTAGTAGTACCAGGTCAGCACGGTGTGGGTGACGGCGGTCGACATGACCAGCAGGGTTCCCCGGTAGTCGGTGAACTTGGACCGCAACAGCAGGACGAGTCCGGTGACGCCCACGCAGGCGTTGATCACCGACAGCACCTCGATCATCAAGAAGTTGGGTTCGGCGTGCAGATAGCGCAGGTCGCCGCCGTCGATGTAGTTCCACCAGGGATACGCCCACACCGCATCGCGGGCACCGGCGATCGCCTTGTGCAGAATCAGCCAGCCGAGCTCCCAGGTGAGATGCGTTGTGTAGGAACAGATCACGAACGGCAGAACGACGGCTTGGAGGCGTTGGAATCGGGTCCACGTGCGAAGCGACGGTATCGGCAGGAATGCCGCGAAGATACCCAGGAAGTAGGCGGCGGTCACCTGCACGACCATGGCATCGGCGATGACGGAGCGGTCGACGCCGCTGTGAAATGCCAAGTAGCTGTAGAGCGGAAACGCCAGGGCCAGCGAGCCGAACGCCACGATCCAGACGATGCGCAGTCCCCGCGAGCGCGGAAGTGTCGCCGAAATCTGCGCTGAGTCTTCCCGGCTCAACTCTGCGGTCGCCATCGGCGCCCCTCTCCCGTCCCGATCAAGCACCCGAGTAATCATCATTCTGTTACACAGAATCATCATTACTGTGGCACCGTAGCACCTCGTGGACACTCAGCCAACGGTCGATCGAAAGCAGGTGGCGGCCATGGGAACGAACCGATCCACGCCGCCGGTCGCCGACCTGGCCGACGCACGCAGGGCCATGTACCAGCAGCAGATCGTGGCCGCAGCCGAGTACGAATTCAGCCGCACCGGCTTCGCCGACGCACGGGTGAGCGACATCGCCAAGACCGCCGGGGTGTCACTGGCCACGGTCTACAAGCACTTCGGTGGCAAAGACGAGATCTGGGATGCCCTCAACGCCGCGCGGATGCAGGAGTTCGTCGCCGCCGTGCGCCTCCGCACAGACACGATCGACTCCCCGCTGGAGGCGATCCTGGTCGGAGCACGTGCCGAGGTGGAGTTCTTCGCCGCACACCCGCACTTTCTGCAGCTGCACATCAACGAGGGCCTGAGCTGGGCATCGGCCTCAGCCGAATTGGGCCGAGGTGGTCAACGAGCGGCATGGCGAACCGGTATGGACATGATCACCCGAGCCGCCGAGATCGCGGTGGACGCGGGTCAGATCACCCACCTGACTCCGCGAATCGCTGCGGCACTGGTCATCTCGGCCTTACAGATCTGGCTCACCGAGTGGGTCGCTGCGGGCAAGACCGAGCCGATCGAGACTGTCGCCGACGCCGTCGTGCGGCACCTGCGCGTCAGCCTCGGCGCTGAACCGCCTTAGCCCAGCCCGGACCCTACGCGCTGGCCTTACGCCGTCGTTTCACGGCCTTGGCGGGTTTGGCCGGTGCGCCCAGGATTTCGGCCAGGAACTTGCCGGTGTAGCTCTCCGGCACGGCCACCACGTCCTCGGGTGTCCCGGTGGCCACCACCGTGCCACCCCCGGCGCCGCCCTCGGGGCCCATGTCGATGATCCAGTCCGCGGTCTTGATCACGTCGAGGTTGTGCTCGATGACGATCACCGTGTTGCCCTTGTCCACCAGGCCGTTGATGACGCCCAGCAGTTTGGCGATGTCCTCGAAATGCAGGCCGGTGGTGGGCTCGTCGAGGATGTAGACCGTCCGGCCGGTGGAACGCTTCTGCAGTTCGGAGGCCAGCTTCACCCGCTGCGCCTCTCCCCCGGACAGCGTCGGCGCCGGCTGGCCCAGCCGCACATATCCCAGCCCGACGTCGACCAGGGTGCGCAGGTAGCGGTGGATGCCGGTGATCGGCTCGAAGAACTCCGCCGCCTCCTCGATCGACATGTCCAGCACCTCGGCGATGGTCTTGCCCTTGTAGTGCACCTCCAGGGTCTCCCGGTTGTAGCGGGCACCGTGGCAGACCTCGCAGGGCACATAGACATCCGGCAGGAAGTTCATCTCGATCTTGATGGTGCCGTCGCCGGTGCACGCCTCGCAGCGGCCGCCCTTGACATTGAACGAGAACCGGCCGGGTTGGTAGCCGCGGACCTTGGCCTCGGTGGTGGCGGCGAACAGGGTGCGGATCTTGTCGAACACCCCGGTGTAGGTGGCCGGGTTGGACCGCGGTGTGCGCCCGATCGGTGACTGGTCCACCCGCACCAGCTTGTCCAGGTGATCGAGTCCGGTGATCCGGGTGTGCCGGCCGGGCACCAGCCGGGCGCCGTTGAGCTTGTTGGCCAGCACCGTCGCCAGAATGTCGTTGACCAGGGTCGACTTGCCCGAGCCGGACACCCCGGTGACCGCGGTGAGCACCCCGAGCGGAAACGCCACGTCCACACCGGACAGGTTGTGCTCGCGTGCGCCGACCACGCCGAGTTGGCGCTTGGCGTCCACCGGCCGGCGGACCTCGGGCACCGCAATGCTTTTCGCGCCGGAGAGGTAGGCGCCGGTGATCGAATCCGCATTGGCCAACAGCTCGGCGTAGGGCCCGCTGTGCACGATCCGCCCGCCGTGCTCGCCGGCCGCCGGGCCGATGTCGACGATCCAGTCGGCGTGCGCGATGGTGTCCAGGTCATGCTCGACGACGATCAGGGTGTTGCCCAGATTGCGCAGCCGCACCAGGGTTTCGATCAGCCGCCGGTTATCGCGCTGATGCAGCCCGATCGACGGCTCGTCGAGCACGTAGAGCACCCCGACCAGACCCGACCCGATCTGGGTGGCCAGCCGAATGCGTTGCGCCTCACCACCGGACAGGGTTCCGGCGGCCCGGGACAGGGTCAGATACTCCAGGCCGACGTCGAGCAGGAAGCTGAGCCGGGACTGGATCTCTTTGAGCACCTGCCCCGCGATGGCCTGCTCACGCGCGCCCAGGGTCAAGGCGTTGAGGAAGTCCGCGCAGTCCGCGATCGACAGCTCACTCACCTGCGCAATGGATTTACTGCCGTAGCCGCCGGCGGCCAGCGTCACCGCCAGGATCTCGGGCTTGAGCCGGGTTCCGGCGCATTCCGGGCACGGCACGTCCCGCATGAACCCGGCGTAGCGGTCCTTCATCTGCTCGGATTCGGTCTGCTCCATCTTGCGTTGCAGGAACGCCATCACACCTTCGAAATCGGTGTAGTACGAGCGGGTCCGGCCGTAGCGGTTGCGGTAGCGCACGTGCACCTGCTCGTCGGAGCCCTCCAGGATCGCCCTGCGGGCCTTGGCCGGCAGTTTGCGCCACGGGGTGTCGACGTCGAAGCCCATCGCCTCACCGAGGCTGGCCATCATCCGGGTGAAGTACTCGCTGGTGGGGCCCATCGACCAGGGCACCACCGCGCCCTCGGCCAGGGTTCGGTCCGGGTCGGGCACCACCAGGTCGGCGTCGACCTCCTTGCGGATGCCCAGGCCCACGCACTCCGGGCAGGCCCCGTACGGGGAGTTGAACGAGAACGACCGCGGCTCCAGGTCGTCGACCGAGAGCGCGTGCCCGTTGGGGCAGGCCAGCTTCTCGGAGAACCGCTGCTCGCGATGGGGGTGATCGTCATCGCGGTCGACGAATTCCAGCACCACGATGCCGTCGGCCAGGCCCAGCGCGGTCTCCACCGAGTCGGTGAGCCGCTGCTTGGCCGACTCCTTGACGGTGAGGCGGTCGACGACCACCTCGATGTCGTGCTTCTCCTGCTTCTTGAGCTTGGGCGGATCGGTCAGCGAATGCACCACGCCGTCCACCCGCACCCGGCTGTAGCCCTGGGTGTTCAGCTTCTCGAAGAGGTCGGCGAACTCCCCCTTGCGGGTGCGCACCACCGGCGCCAGCACCTGAAAGCGCAGGCCCTCGTCCATGGCCAGCACCTGGTCGACGATCTGCTGCGGGGTCTGGCGGGCGATCCGCTCGCCACAGACCGGGCAGTGCGGGGTCCCGGCGCGGGCGTAGAGCAGCCGCAGGTAGTCATAGACCTCGGTGATGGTGCCGACCGTCGAGCGCGGGTTGCGGTTGGTGGACTTCTGGTCGATGGAGACCGCCGGCGACAGGCCCTCGATGAAGTCGACGTCCGGCTTGTCCATCTGGCCCAGGAACTGGCGGGCGTAGGCCGACAGGGATTCGACGTAGCGACGCTGACCCTCGGCGAAGATGGTGTCGAAGGCCAGCGAGGATTTACCCGAACCCGACAGCCCGGTGAACACGATCAACGCGTCACGCGGCAGGTCCAGATCCACACTGCGCAGGTTGTGTTCCCGCGCACCCTTGACGATCAGCCGGTCAGCCACGGGTCCATGCTAGGTGGCGCTACCGACAACCAGGTCAGGGCCAGTACCGTGACGGTCATGACCTCCCAGATCGCGGTAGACGACACCTACACCGGACACGTCGAACCCGGAACCGCGGCACGGCGCACCCTGCCCGGGGCCACCATCATCAAGACCTCGGTGGGCCCGATGGACAACAACGCCTACCTGGTGACGTGCACCAACACCGGCAAGACGCTGCTGATCGACGCGGCCAACGACGCCGAGAACCTGGTGGCGCTGGTACGCGAGCACGCCCCGGACGTGGCGCTGATCGTCACCAGCCACCAGCACTTCGACCACTGGCAGGCGCTGACCGCGGTGGCCGAGGCCACCGGGGCGCCGACCGCCGCACACGCCCTGGACGCCGAGCCGCTGCCGGTCGCCCCGGATCGCATCCTGGCCGACGGCGACACCGTGACCGTCGGCGATCTGAGCTTCGACGTGATCCACCTGCAAGGGCACACCGAGGGTTCGGTGGCGCTGGCCCTGGACGGCGCGGCCACCGGTGGGGTGACCCAGCTGTTCACCGGCGACTGCCTGTTTCCCGGCGGTGTCGGAAAGACCTGGCAGCCCGGGGACTTCGAACGCCTGCTGGGCGACGTGAGCCGCAAGGTGTTCGACCGGTTCGGCGACGACACCATCGTCTACCCCGGGCACGGTGATGACACCGTTCTGGGCGTGGAGCGTCCGCACCTGGCGGAGTGGCGCGAACGGGGCTGGTAGCCCCCGGCGGCTAGGTAGAGGCCTCCAGTTCCAGATTCCATTCAGTCGTGACAGTGAGAAGCGGACCGGGAGCGGGGTCGGTCAGAGGAATGATCTCACCCACGAGGTCCGCGGCTCCGCGGCCCTCAAATAGGGCCACACAAGGTTGAGCGTCAAGCCGAGACAAGAACCTCACGGCGGCTACACCGCCGTCGTAGAGCTCACCAGCAATCGTCTGGGTAACCAGGCGACGACTCGTCGTGATTTCGTGCAGATCAAGGTGGTCCATTCCATGTGCGACCAAAAGCGGGACGTGCCTGTCTTCTATCTGTTGACGCACTGCCCCGTCGGTTAGGTCAATCATCGGGCCATCAAGTCTTAGTAGCGCTGGAGCTAGTACGTTCTGACGACGCCAGCTTGCAGTCACCGGTTCCGAGGCGAAGTCTTCAGCCGCTTCGGGCCCGTATCTCGCGATATGCCTGAGCTTGGCACCGAGATTTGGCCGGAGGTCTGCCAGCACCTCCCGGAGGCAGGTTTCGGGCAAGTCCGCCAGATAGAGAGTACGGAAGCGGTGGTGAATGTCATCGAAGCGATGACTGAAGCTGTACAGCTCGCGCGGCGTGAATCCAAGTGGACTTGCGTGGTAGCCAACTCGCCACAACAGCAGTTCGGAGCCGGCTCTGGTCACGCCTGAAAGCTAGCGACCTGTCTAGCCGCTTGCACGACCATCGCGAAATCAGCCGTGTCGGACGCGGCGCCGAGAACTTCAACTGGCGCCCGATCGTCGAGGCGTGTGTTTGTGCCAAACAACCAGGCCCGAGCAGTCTTGTCGTCGTACGCATCAACAAGCATTCGGACAACTTTGTAGCCCTCACGCAGCCTGCGTTCGGTTACATCGTGTGGTTCCGGGCCGCCTACCCGCGCGTATCGGCCGATCTGCTTTACATCGGCCAGTCCCGCGAGGGCCGCGGCGATTCGTTGTCCGACTGCTTCCTGCAGGTAGCTGGCGATTTCACGAATTGGACGGGTTGTTGCCTCGAAATCGAGCTTCTCAGCAGCGCTGGCTGTTAAAACAGACATTCTGCGACCTCCAGATGGACTGTATCCACCGTAAGGCTACCACTAAGCCCACTGGAAACAACACCTGAAACTACACCATACAGTTCAGCGTGCCGGGCGCCCGTGACGCGGGGCCTCCGTTGGCGCGAACGGGATTGGTGAATCTCCCCGCCGGTTAGCCGGTGGTGTGGACGATCAGCACGTCGATCTTGGAGCGCCGCGACACGTTGGCCGGCACCGAACCGAGCAGCCGCCCGGCGATGGTGCTCAAGCCGACGTTGCCGACCACCAGCAGGTCGGCCTTGACCGACTCGGCCAGCTCCACCAGCGCATCGACCGGGGCACCGACGATGGCCTTCTCTTCGACCTCGTTGGCGCCGGCCGCGATGGCCCGCTCCTTGGCCTCCTTGAGGATGGCGTAGATCGGGGCGTTGCCTGAGGCCTTGTAGCCCTCGTCCTTCAGCGCGTCGGCGGCGCGGGGGTCGTCGGCGTGCGGTAGGTAGGCGGTGGCGATGACGACCTTGGCGCCCTCACCGGACGCCAGGTGAGCCGCGCGGTCGACGGCGCGCAGCGACGAGTCCGAGCCGTCCGTACCGACCACCACGGTCTTGTAGCCGCTCATTGGTAACCCTCCCGGTGCATTGATCGCCTGTTCGCAAATTAAGCCATCGCGACCCTAACGCGTCGACGGCCCCGATGGGGGCGATTGACGTCACATGTCGTTTGCGGCGCGGCGCGCACAGCCACCTGACCGGCCAGAAGGCCCCGTTTGCCCGCCCTCGTGACGTAGCTGACATGCCGGGTCCACCGGTAGCGTGGAATGTCATCACCGTCACCGCTACCGACAGCGCACGCCGTTGAGCCAGGTATTGAGCCCGGCCCCGGTGCGTACCGATGCGGCCCCGCCCCGGCGTCCACCGCGCTCACCGGATGCGGCCGTAATCGCCGTCGCCGCAACGTTGATCAGCGTCATCGGCGCGAGCCGGCCGTCGCTGTGGTTCGACGAGGCCGCCACCATCTCGGCGTCGACGCACCGCTCCCTGCCGGAACTGTGGCGATTGCTCACCCACATCGACGCGGTACACGGGCTGTACTACCTGGTGATGCACGGCTGGTTCGCGGTCTTCCCCGCGACCGAATTCTGGTCGCGGGTGCCGAGCAGTCTGGCGGTCGGCCTGGGGGCCGCCGGCGTGGTGGTGCTGTCCCGCGGGTTCACCGGCCGGCAGGTATCGGTGTGCGCCGGTGCGCTTTACGCGATATTGCCGCGCATGACGTGGGCCGGCGTCGAGGCGCGCCCGTACGCGTTCTCGGCGATGGCCGCCGTCTGGCTCACCGTGCTGTGGGTGAACGCGGCCCGGCGTAACACGGTGCGACTGTGGGTGGGCTACGCCGTGGCAGTCGTGGCGGCGACGCTGCTGAACACCTTCACCGTGCTGATGGTTGCGGTACACGCAGTGGCGCTGCGACGGCTGCGAACCGACGACTCCGCGCGGCGCAGGTGGGCCGTGGCGGCCGGTGCCGCGTTGGCCGCGCTGGCCCCGTTCCTCTGGTTCAGCCAGGGGCAGATCCGCCAGGTCGCCTGGATTCGGCCGCTGGACCCGCACACCGTCATCGAGATCGTCCAGCAGCAGTACTTCGACAGCAGTGTGCCGTTCGCGATCCTGGCGTGGCTGGGGCTCGCCGGCGCCGTGGTCGCCGTTCGGCACGGCACCCGCCGGTCCCCCGATCCCGACACACGGCGGCTGGCGGCGCTGTGCGTGGCCTGGATACTCATCCCGACCCTGGCCACACTGGCCTATTCGGTGGTGGTGAAACCCGTTTACTACCCGCGGTATTTGATCTGCACGGCTCCGGCGATGGCGATCGCGCTGGCGATCGCGATCACCACGCTCGCCACTTCGCGCCGCGCCGTGATCGGCGTCGTCGCCCTGTTGGCAATCGCCGCAGCACCCAATTACGTTGTCAACCAACGTGATCGCTACACCAAAGAGAAGGGCTGGGACTACAGCGCGGTGGCCGACGTGATCGTCGCGCACGCCCAGCCCGGGGACTGCCTGATGATCGACAACACCACCCGGTGGCTGCCCGGTCCGATCCGGGCGCTGACCGCCGCGCGTCCCGAAGCGTTCGCGAAGCTGACCGACCCCGGCCTAGGGCCACACCGCCAAACCCTGGGGCGGTTGTGGGACGGCCACCTGGCGGTGTGGGCACTGAAAGATCAGTTCGACCGCTGCGCGACGATCTGGACGATCACCGATCACGACCGCAGCCTGCCGGCCCATCAGCGCGCCGTGAAGTTGCCGACGGGCACCCGGTTCGCGCGTACCCCCGACGGCCAGATGCTGCACGCGCTGCACTTCCACGTCGTCGAACGCTGGCAGTTCACCTTCGCCCAGGTGATCAAGTCCACCCGCTGAACACCCTAGGTACAGCAGTTGGGGTCCAGGGCCGCGCACACCGCCTGCAAAGCATCCGGACGCACGCGGTGGAACATGTTCATCCCCCGCCGGTCTGACGCCACGAAACCGGCCTTGCGCAGCTGCGTCAAGTGGTGGCTGACCGTGGATTCGCTCAAGCCCAGCGCGGCGGCCAGGTCGCCGGAGTTCTGCTCTCCGGCGGTCGAGCCGAACAGATACGACACGATCTTGACCCGTACCGGGTCCGCTAACGCCTTGAGCCGCAACGCGATCTGCAATGCATCGGCGTCGGTCATGGGGCCCGCGGCAACTGGGGCGCAACACACCGGTGCGGTCATGTCGATTACCGGCAACGCTTTCGGCATGGATTCATTCTGCCACATTCATTGACATATATCGAAAAGGTTGGCATGCTGACGCCACATCACTAGTTCGACATATGTCTCACAGCTGAAGGTGACTGCCATGTCCCGCATCCAACTCGCACTCAACGTCGACAACCTCGATGCCGCGATCACGTTCTATTCCCGGCTGTTCGGCACCGCGCCGGCCAAGGTCAAGCCCGGCTACGCCAATTTCGCCATCGCCGACCCGCCGCTGAAGCTGGTCCTGCTGGAAAACCCCGGCCACGGCGGAACACTGAACCACCTCGGCGTCGAGGTGGCCTCGAGCGAGATCGTCCACCAGGAAGTCGCCCGGCTCAGCGACGCGGGCCTGTTGACCGAGACGGAAATGGACACCACCTGCTGTTACGCCGTGCAGGACAAGGTCTGGGTCAGCGGCCCAGACCGGGAACGCTGGGAGGTCTACACCAAGATCGCCGATACCGAGTCCGCCGCAGCACCGGCCTCCTGCTGCTGATGGGCGACGACGCAACCACCACCCGGCTGTCCACCCTGGACCGACTGCTGCCGGTCTGGATCGGACTGGCCATGGCCGCCGGCCTGGCTCTGGGACGGATGATCCCGGGTCTGGGCGACGGCCTCAGCGCGGTGCAGATCGACGGGATCTCGCTGCCGATCGCCGCCGGACTGCTGATCATGATGTATCCCGTGCTGGCCAAGGTCCGCTATGACCGGCTCGACACCGTCACCTCGGATCGGCGACTGCTGATCAGCTCGCTGCTGCTCAACTGGGTTGCCGGCCCGGCCGTGATGTTCGCTCTGGCCTGGCTGCTGCTGGCCGACCTGCCCGAATACCGCACCGGGCTCATTGTGGTCGGCTTGGCCCGCTGTATCGCCATGGTCATCATCTGGAACGACCTGGCCTGCGGGGACCGCGAAGCCGCGGCCGTCCTCGTCGCGCTCAACTCGGTCTTCCAGGTCGTCATGTTCGCGGTGCTGGGCTGGTTCTACCTGTCGCTGCTGCCGGGCTGGCTGGGACTGCCGCAGACCAGCATCGAAGTCTCGCCATGGCAGATCGCCAAGTCAGTGGCGATCTTCCTCGGCATACCGCTGGCCGCCGGGTATCTGACCCGCCGCTGGGCCGAACGCAGCAAGGGCCGCGGCTGGTATGAGAGCCGGTTCCTGCCACGGATCGGACCCTGGGCGCTTTACGGACTGCTCTTCACGATCGTCATCCTTTTCGCGCTACAAGGCGATCAGATCACCCACCGCCCCCTCGACGTGGTCCGTATCGCGATTCCGCTACTGGCCTACTTCACGATCATGTGGGGCGGCGGCTACCTGGTCGGGGCCGCTCTGGGCCTGGGCTATGCGCGCACGACCACCTTGGCGTTCACCGCGGCCGGCAACAATTTCGAGCTGGCCATCGCGGTGGCGATCGCCACCTGGGGCGCCGCCAGTGGGCAAGCCCTGGCCGGGGTTGTCGGGCCCCTGATCGAAGTGCCCGTCCTGGTCGGTCTGGTCTACGCGGCGCTGGCCCTGCGCGGCCGCTTCAGCGCACCCACCCACCCCGTCCGCTGTTAGGGGGCTCGCACCGCCTCAGCCGGTACCGCCGACGACTTCCCCAGCGCCCCGGCTGGCCCGATAGGCGACCACGAAGCCCAGCGCGGCGAGCACCGCGAAGATCGCGAACAGCCAGCGAGCCGCGGGCTGACCGGTACTCATCGCGGTGTTGACCACCAGGCCGGCGATGCCCGCGCCGAACGCCCCGCCGATCAGCGTGACGGTGTTGACGGCAGCGGCGGCGGTCCCGCCCTCGGCCGGATCGTCGACGCAGCTCATGGCCCACGCCGACAGGTGCGGCCAGCCGGCGCCGACGCCGATGCCGACGACCAGCAGCGCCAGCGCCCAGATCGCGCCGACCGCGGTCGGGTTGTAACTGCTCATCCGGGCGAACGCGACCACCGACAAACCCGCCGACATCACCAGCGGCGCGCTGATCACCAGGCCGATGACCACCCGCGTCTTGCTCACCGACGCGCTGGCGATCTCGCTGATGGTCCAACCGGTCGACAGCGCGGCGCCCAGAAAGCCGGCCATCATCGGCGGCAGGTGGGCCAGCCGCTGCCCGAGCAGCGGGATGTACAGGTTGGCCTTGGTGGTGGCCATCAGCAGGCCCAGCGTCAGGTAGATCCACTTCTCCCGGCCCGGCTGGAAAGCGCTGGACGGCAGCACCGCCGACGACGAACGCCGGTCCACGACCAGAAACACCACCAGGAGGACCGCCCCGACCAGCAGCAGCCCCATCGCACCGATCAGGCTGCGCGGAAGCTGCGCGACGCTGACCGCCAGCGCGGCGCCGCCCAGCAGCAGCAGTGACCGCACCGGGAACTGCACGGGTTCGCCGCGATACCCGCTGCTCCCGGCGGGCAGCACCACACTGACCGCCACGCCCATCACCACGGTCAGAATCGCCATAAGACCGAAGGCCCACCGCCAGATGCCGAACTGGGCGAACAGGCCGCCGGCTGCCGGTCCGACCAGGGTGCCGACACCCCACATGGCGGACACCAGCCCCGAGGCCCGGGTCCACAGCCAGCTGGGCAGGACTGCGTTGATCAGCGCCCACCCCAGCCCGGCCAACAGGCCGCCGCCCATGCCCTGCAGAGTGCGACCGACCAGCAGAATTTCCATCTCGGGTGCCAGCGCACAGAGCACCGTGCCCAGGCCGAACGACAGCAGACCCATCAGGTAGGCCGAGCGGGAACCGACCCGGACCAGCACCGCGTTCGCGGCGGCCGCGGCGATCACCGAACCGACCAGGTAGAGGGTGGTCACCCAGGCGTAGAACCGCTCACCGCCGATGTCCTTGATGGTGTTGGGCAGCAGACTGATCGTCAGGAACTCGTTGGTGGCGTACAGCGCCACACCGCCGGCCAGCACGGCCGCGGTGCCCAGGTAGCGCCTACCGAGCAGCTCACGCCAGCTGCCAGTACTAACAGCGGAGTCATGCACCGCTGCTTCCGTCAGTTCCACCACCGCTTGCAGTCAATCACGGATCGCGATCCCACGCGAAAATGGACCGGCCGCCTGGCGCGTCACTTGATGCCGGCCGCGTCCATACCCCGCAGTTCCTTCTTGAGGTCGGCGATCTCGTCGCGGATCCGGGCCGCCAGCTCGAACTGCAGATCACGTGCCGCGTTCATCATCTGCTCGGTGAGGTCCTTGACCAGATCGGCCAGTTCGGCCCGGGGCATGTTGCTGGTGTCGCGGCCTTCGAAGACCCCCGCGCTGACTGCCCGGCCGGGCTCGCCCTGGGCGCGCCGCCCGCGTGAGGCGTTACGGCCCGACCCGGCGACCTCGATCGATTCGGTGTCCTCCACCTCCCGGTAGACCTGGTCGAGGATGTCGGCGATCTTCTTGCGCAGCGGCTGGGGGTCGATGCCGTTGGCCTCGTTGTAGGCGACTTGCTTGGCCCGGCGGCGTTCGGTTTCGTCGATGGCCTCCCGCATCGAGTCGGTGATCTTGTCGGCGTACATGTGCACTTCGCCCGAGACGTTGCGGGCGGCGCGACCGATGGTCTGGATCAAGCTGCGGGTGGAGCGCAGGAAGCCCTCCTTGTCGGCGTCGAGGATCGACACCAGCGACACCTCCGGCAGGTCCAGCCCCTCACGCAGCAGGTTGATGCCGATCAGCACGTCGTAGTCGCCGAGCCGCAGCTGCCGCAACAGCTCCACCCGCCGCAGCGTGTCGACCTCGGAGTGCAGGTAGCGCACCCGGATCCCCATCTCCAGCAGGTAATCGGTGAGGTCTTCGGCCATCTTCTTGGTCAGGGTGGTGACCAGCACCCGCTCGTCGGCCTCGGTGCGCTGCCGGATCTCCGCGATCAGATCGTCGATCTGGCCCTTGGTCGGCTTCACCACCACCTTGGGGTCCACCAGGCCGGTCGGGCGGATCACCTGCTCGACGAACTCGCCGCCGGCCTGGCTGAGTTCATAGGGCCCCGGGGTAGCCGACATGTACACCGTCTGGCCGATCCGGTCGGCGAACTCCTCCCAGGTCAGCGGCCGGTTGTCGCACGCCGAGGGCAACCGGAACCCGAATTCGACCAGGTTGCGCTTACGCGACATGTCGCCCTCGTACATACCGCCGACCTGCGGCACGGTGACATGCGACTCGTCGATGATGAGCAGGAAATCCTCGGGGAAGTAGTCGAGCAGGGTGGCCGGGGGCGTGCCGGCGCCGCGACCGTCGATGTGGCGCGAATAGTTCTCGATGCCCGAGCAGAAGCCGACCTGGCGCATCATCTCGATGTCGTAGTTGGTGCGCATCCGCAGCCGCTGGGCCTCCAGCAGTTTTCCGTGGCTCTCCAGCTCTTCGAGCCGGACGGCCAGCTCCGCCTCGATGGTGGAGATGGCCTGCGTCATCCGTTCCGGGCCTGCGACGTAGTGGGTGGCCGGGAAGATGCGCAGCGAGTCGACCTTGCGCACCACGTCTCCGGTGAGCGGATGCAGGTAGTACAGCGCCTCGATCTCGTCGCCGAAGTACTCGATGCGGACCGCCAGCTCCTCATAGGAGGGGATGATCTCGACGGTATCGCCGCGCACCCGGAAGGAACCGCGGGTGAACGCCATGTCATTGCGGGTGTACTGCACGTCGACCAGCAGCCGAAGCAGCCCGTCGCGCGGCACCTCCGCGCCGACCTGCAGCTCCACCGACCGGTCCAGGTAGGACTGCGGGGTGCCCAGGCCGTAGATGCAGGACACCGAGGCCACCACCACGACATCGCGCCGGGACAGCAGGCTGGAGGTGGCCGAGTGGCGAAGCCGCTCGACGTCGTCGTTGATCGAGCTGTCCTTCTCGATGTAGGTGTCGGTCTGGGCGATATAGGCTTCCGGCTGGTAGTAGTCGTAGTACGAAACGAAGTACTCGACGGCGTTGTGCGGCAACATCTCTCGCAGCTCGTTAGCCAGCTGCGCGGCCAGCGTCTTGTTCGGCGCCATCACCAGGGTGGGACGCTGCAGCCGTTCGATCAGCCAGGCCGCGGTGGCCGACTTGCCGGTGCCGGTGGCGCCCAGCAGCACCACGTCCTTCTCCCCCGAGGTGATGCGGCGTTCCAGGTCGGCGATGGCGGCCGGCTGGTCACCGGCCGGCTGGAACTCGCTGACGACCTCGAACCGGCCGCCGGCGCGGACGATGCCTTCCACGGCGTCTGCGGCGGGCCGGTACTCCGAATGCGCGACGATAGGGTGTTCGGTTGCGAAGGCCACGAAAGCCAGAGTAGGCCCGCCCGGCGACAAGGCAGAGCGCGCCAGCGCGATGAGGAGGAGCCGGGCCATAGGCTGGGTCTCCGACAGCGAGAGGCGGCCAGCGGTGCATCCACCCAAGGAAGAGACCTTCGACCTGCGCGGCTACACCAATACCGACCCCAAAGGGGTGGTGCGCGACGTCGACGTCTACACGGTGCACCCGTGGGGCCTCTACCTGGCCCGCCCCACCCCGGGCCGGGCCCAGTTCCACTACCTGGAGTCCTGGCTGCTGCCGTCGCTGGGGCTGCGCGCGACCGTCTTCCACTTCAGCCCGGGGTATGAACGCGACCAGGACTTCTACCTCGACGTCGGCGAGTACACCGCGGGACCGGAGCGCTGGCACTCCCGGGACCACTACCTGGATCTGGTGGTCCGCACCGCATCCGGCGTCGAGCTCGCCGACACCGACGAGCTGATGGCCGCCGTCGCCGAGGGCCTGCTGAGCCGGCACGACGCCGAACACGCGGTGCTGCGCGCGGTGGCCGCCGTCGACGGTCTGGCCCGAAACGGCTACGACCTGCACCGATGGCTGAGTAGTCAGGGCATGCCGGTGACCTGGCCGGTCAGCGACGGGCTCCGGGGGTCGCCACCAGGATCTCGGTAGTCGCCGGGTCCTCGGTGACGGGCCGGGGCCGGGTGAGCGACGAGGTGGGCAGCACCTTGATCGGCCACCAGAACCAGCGGCCCAGCAGCGCCGCGATCGACGGCGTCATGAACGCCCGGATGATGAAGGTGTCGAACAGCAGGCCCAGACAGATCGCGGTCCCGGACTGACCGATCGAGATCAGGTCACTGCTGATCATCGCGCCCATGGTGAACGCGAACACCAGGCCCGCCTGGGTGGCCACGCTGCCCGATCCCCCGACGCCGCGGATGATCGCGGTGTTCATCCCGGCGCCGAGTTCCTCCTTGAAGCGGGACACCAGCAGCAGGTTGTAGTCCGACCCCACCGCCAACAGGATGATCACGGTGAACGGCAGCACGAACCAGTGCAGCTGCAGGCCGAGGATGTGCTGCCAGACCAGCACCGACAGCCCGAATGACGAGCCCAGCGAGACCGCTATGGTTCCGACGATCACCGCGGCCGCCACCAGGCTGCGGGTCAGCACCAGCATGATGATCAGGATCAGGCACAGCGACGCCATCACCGCCAGCATCATGTCGTATCTCAAGAACTCGCCGATGTCGTGATAGGTCGCCGCCGTGCCGCCGATGTAGACCCGGGCGCCCTGCAGCGGAGTGCCCTTGATCGCCGCCTTGGCAGCGGTCAGCTCCTCCTGCGTCTTGGAGAGCGCCGCGTTGCCCGCCGGGTCGCCCTCGTGGGTGACGATGATCTGCGCGGACTTCCCGTCCGGCGAGACCATCAGCTTGAGGCCCTTCTGGAAGTCGGCGTTGTCGAAGGCCTCCGGCGGCAGATAGAAGAAGTCGTCGTTCTTGGCGGCATCGAAGGCCTGCCCCATGACGGTCGCGGTGTCGGTCATCCGGGCCATCTGGTTGATCATCCCGTTGAACGTGCTGTACATCGTCAGCGTCGTCTCGCGAATGTCCTTGGAGATGGCGATCATCGGCGGCAGCTGCGCCACCAGCTGCGGCATCAGGGTGTCCATGTGCTCCAGGTCGCCCAGCATCGCGGTCATCTTGTCGCTGAGGTTGTCGACCCCGTCGAGTCCGTCGAAGATCGACCGCAGCGACCAGCACATCGGGATGCCCGAGCAGTGCGGCTCCCAATAGAAGTAGTTGCGCATCGGACGCCAGAAGTCGTCGAAATCAGCCAGGTGGTCCCGCATTTCGTCGGTGACCTGCTTCATCTCGGTGGTGTGGCCCACCATGTCGTGGGTGACGCCGGCCTGCTCCGACATCAGGGCCTGCATGCGCTCCATGATCTCGATCATCGAACCGAGCTGGTCGGTCATGTGCAGCATGTCGGCCATCCGGCCCTTGAGATAGTCCAGGTTCTCGGTGATGGGCACCGACTGCATGCTCAGCTGAAACGGCACCGAGCTGTGGTCGATCGGCGCTCCTAGCGGCCGAGTGATGCTCTGTACCTTGTCGATTCCGTCCAGACGGAAGATGTTCTTCGCGATCCGATCCAGTACCAGCATGTTGCCCGGCGTCCGCAGATCCTGATCGGTCTCGACGAGCACGATATCCGGATTCATCCGGGCCTTGGAGAAGTGCCGATACGACGCCTCATAGCCCTGAATCGACGGCAGGCTGTCGGGGATGTAGTACTGGTCGTTGTAGTTCACCGAGTACGACGGCAACACGGCGATCCCGATCAGGGCGACGATCATGGTCACCACGAAGATCGGCCCCGGCCACCGCACGATCGCGGTCCCGATCCGGCGCCAGCCCCGCGCCGAGAGCTTCCGCTTGGACTCCAGCAGGCCGAATCGCGTGCCCAGCAGCAGAACCGCGGGGGTGATCGTCATCGCCGCGGCGACCACGACCAGCATGCCGACCGCACACGGCACACCCATGGAGGCGAAATAGGGCAGCCGGGTGAACTTCAGGCAGAACGTGGCGCCGGCGATGGTCAAACCCGAGCCCAGCACCACGTGCGAAACACTGTGGTAGGTGGTGAAGTACGCGGTGACGCGGTCTTGACCCGCCGCCCTGGCCTCCTGATAGCGGCCGATGAAAAATATCGCGTAGTCGGTACCGGCCGCGATCGCCAGCGAGGTCAACAGGCTGACCGCGAACGTGGACAGCCCCATGATCTCGAAATGCCCCAGCACGGCCACGATCCCGCGCGCCGCACCCAACTCGACGAAGACGGTGAACAGGATCAGCAGCACCGTCGTCATCGACCGGTAGATCAGCAGCAGCATGACCGTGATCACCACGAAGGTGATCGCCGTCATCTTGAGCATGCTCTCGTCGCCGGCGTCGTTCATGTCCATGGTCAGCGCGGCCTGACCGGTCACATAGACATGCAGCCCGGGCGGCGGTGTGCTGCCGTCGACGATGTCGCGCACCGACTGCACCGACTCCTTGCCGGTGGTGGTGCCCTGGTCGCCGACCAGGTTCAGCTGCACGTAGGCGGCCTTGTCGTCCATGCTCTGGGCGCCACCGGCGGTGATCCGGTCGCCCCAGAAGTCCTGCACGTACTCGACGTGCTCGGTGTCGGCCCGCAGCTTCTCCACCAGGCCGTGGTAGTAGCTACGCGCCTGGTCGCCGAGCGGTTCGTCGCCCTCCAGCAGCACCATCACCATGCTGTCGGAGTCGAACTGCTCGAAGTTGGCGCCCTGCTTCTTGATCGCCTGGTAGGACTGGGCGTCCTTGGCCGCCAATGACACCGAGCGCGCCTTGCCGACCTCTTCCAGCTGCGGCACAACGACGTTGACGACGACGGTGAGCGCCAGCCACGCCACCACGACCAGCAGGGGCACGCGGTGAATGAACTGCGCGACGCGGGAACGGGTGACGGTGTCGGTGTCGCTCATGCCGACTTCACCAGACAAAAGACCTGAGCGTTGTGGGTGTCGAGCGTCTGCTCGTCACGCACTTCGCCGTTGACGGTGATGCGGCAGCCGATCGAGCCGCTGTCGCCCTGGGCGACCACGTTGGCGAAGATGGACGTCAGCTTGGTGGAGATGGTGAACGACCACGGCAGGGTGGTGAATTCCGCCCGCTGCGGCTGCGAGTTCTCGTCGAGGTAGTTCACCTGGCCGACCGTCCCCTCGGGTCCGAACACTTCGTAGACGACGTCTTTGGGGATGACGGGTCGGGACTCGTCGATGAAGGCGGTCGACGCCGGTTTGGGCGCCATCACCGCATGGATGCGAAACCCGGCAAACCCGGCCAGCGCCGCCACCAGGACCACGACCATAGGGATCCAGGCGCGCTTCACGAATTCAAAAATGGTCTTTCCCTTTCGCTTTCGCGGTAAAACCAAGGGGCCTAAAGGTGTTGCAGGGGTTCCAGCAGGTTCACGCAGCGCCGGACCTCGTCCGACAACGAACCCGCCTCCGAGTCGCGCGACCAGCGCTGGATGGCGGTGCTGGCCGTGGCCATCACCGCACTGGCGATGACTTCGACGCGCCGATCGTCGGCGGGCAACCGCAGTCGCTGAGCGATCAGCTCGACCAGCTGCGTTTCCAGCTCGGCCAATTCCGCGGTGTGAAGCCGGAGCAACTCCGGGATCTCGCAGATCATCGGCAGCAGCGTGGTGAGGCCGACCGAGTTCGCGGTATGGACCTCGATGTGGTTGATCACCAGGTCGGCCACGTCGGCCATCAGACGCTTGGCACCCGGCCCACTTCGCACCACGGCACTGAGCTCCGGGTCGAACGACGGGAACGGCAGCACTACCGACGATTCCTTGTTGGGGAAATAGTTGAAGAAGGTGCGCACACAGACACCGGCCCGCTCGCTGATCATCGGCACCGTCACCGCGTCGTAGCCCTGCGCCGCGATCAACTCGACCGCCGCGCGGTGGATGGCGGCTTCGGTTTCACGCCGCCGGCGTTCCCTCAGCGAGCTGACCTGCGGCGCACCCATCCCGAAATCATTGCACACAATGCAAACTTTGCGCGCCATGCAATTTTCGTGATTTCGCACGCTCGGCTGTGCCGACTGTGACGCACGCTACAAGTGGGGCCCATGCCGCGACCGCGCTAAACTCCGCTGATATGAACGCCAAACTGCGAATCGGTGTCGCCGCTGCCACCACCGCAGCCGTGCTCGGGTGTGGTCAGCTGTTCCCGGCGCCCGCGGCCGCCGATGACAACGACAACACCACCGAGCTGCACAACGTGACCTACATCGCGAAAGTCGACGCCTGGTCCAGCGGCAACGTGGTCACCTTCATGCGCAACGACTACGAGACCGCCAGCGCGGACCTCGACGCGTTCGGCACTCCGTTCGAGGCCAACACCGTGATGTCCGACCCCAGCAAGGCCGGCATGGTGATCCGGTTGCGCTTCCCGACCACCGCGACCGTGCACTGCGAGATCAAAGTCGACGAGGTCACCACGGTCAAAAGCGAGCGCTTCATCAACACCTGGGGCAACACCAACGACCCGCACACCGGCGCGATGCTGTGTGGCGCCCTGATCAGCAGCATGGCCTGATCAGTTTGTAGGCCCGCTCAGGGCCTCCACCCGGTGGCATCGGCCCAGGCCCAGGCCTGCCGATAGGCGGTGTCGAACCAGGGCTCCTTGACCTGCGCGTAGGCATCGATGCCACCGTCGATTCCCGCGCGTTCGGCGTCGCGTTTGACCGCCAGATACTCGGCCTGCGCGGCGGGGTTAGCGGTAAGCCAGGCCGGAAACAGCAGGGCGAACTGCTGATTGGGCCAGCCCTCGACCCGGATATGCACGTTGGTGGCCCGGCCCGGGTCCGCGGAGGCGTGAATGCGCTTGCGCCACAACGCCGGATCTCCCGCGCGATCGAACTCCGCGGCGGTGCTGCGGGCATCGGGTTTACCGTTGTCGGCGGTGATAGCCGCCACCTGCGGGTAACCGGCCCGCAGCAGGGACTCGGCGAGTTCGTCGGCCATCGCCAGCGAAGCGACCGTGACCTGAACGTCGATGACGTCTCGGGCTTCGAAGGCCTCCGGCCAGCGCACCGCGGTGGAGCCGATGTGATCCACCCGGACGGCCCGGTGCCCGCAGGCGGTGCGCAACCGGGCCAGGATGCGCTGCGCCTGATCCGGCCAGGTCGGATCGGCTTTCATCAGCTCAGTGGGCGACGGCACCGTCTGGCGGGTGATCAGGTTGTGCGCGAACGGCTTGATGCGCTGGTGCCACAGCTCCAGGGCCTGCTCGGCCAATTGGTCCGGATCGCCCGAGTTGTCCAGCCAGACGTCGGCGACGTCGCGGCGCTGCGGCTCGGTGGCCTGCGCGGCGATCCGAGCCCGCGCGTCCTCCTCCGACATGCCACGGTATTGGAGGAGTCGGGCTACTCGGGTCTCTACGTCCGCGTGCACCACGATCACCAGCGGGAACAGCGGGGCCATCTGCGATTCGACCAGCAGCGGGATGTCCTCGACGATCACCGCCTCGTCACCGGCCTCGGCGATCAGCTCCGCGCGGCGGTGTGCCACCAGCGGGTGCACGATGCCGTTGAGGGTGGCCCGCTTGTCGTCGTCACTGAACGCGATCGCGGCCAGCGCCGGACGATCCAAAGCTCCGTCGGAAAGCAGGATGCCCGGCCCGAAGGCCTCGACCAGTTTGGCCAGGCCTTCGGTACCGGGCTCCACAACTTCACGGGCGATGACGTCACCGTCAACGATGACGCCACCATGGCGGCTGAAGGTCGCCGACACCGTCGACTTACCGGCGCCGATACCGCCGGTCAGACCGATACGCAGCATCTGCGCCCCTTCAACCCCACTGGGCGCTGGTTATGCGCTGTTACCGGCGAGCTTCTCCCGCAGTGCGGCGAGCTGCTCGTCGCTGGCCAGCGAACCGCCGGCCGGAGCCTCGTCGCGGTGCGAACCGTTGGCACCCGAGCGCGGCTCGGCCTGCTCGGCAGCGGCGAACTTCTCCATCTGCGTGGTGTGCATCTTGTGCCGGCGCTCGGCCTCGGCGTAGCGGGCCTCCCACTCGGTGCGCTGCTTGTCGAAACCTTCGATCCACTCGTTGGTCTCGGCGTCGAAGCCCTCGGGGAAGATGTAGTTGCCCTGCTCGTCGTAGCTGTCGGCCATGCCGTACTTGGAGGGGTCGAACTCCTCGGTGTAGTCCTCGTTGGCCTGCTTGAGGCTCAGCGAGATCCGGCGGCGGTCCAGGTCGATGTCGATGACCTTGACCATGGCGTCGTCGCCGACCGCGACCACCTGGTCCGGGACCTCGACGTGGTGCTCAGCCAGCTCGGAGATGTGCACCAGGCCCTCGATGCCCTCCTCGACGCGGACGAACGCACCGAACGGCACCAGCTTGGTGACCTTGCCCGGGACGATCTGACCGATCGCGTGGGTACGGGCGAAGTGCCGCCACGGGTCTTCCTGAGTGGCCTTGAGCGACAGCGAAACCCGCTCGCGGTCCATGTCGACGTCGAGCACCTCGACGGTGACCTCGTCGCCCACCTGAACCACCTCGGACGGGTGGTCGATGTGCTTCCAGGACAGCTCGGAGACGTGCACCAGGCCGTCCACGCCGCCCAGGTCGACGAAGGCGCCGAAGTTGACGATCGAGGAGACCACGCCCTTGCGGACGGCGCCCTTCTGCAGCTGGTTGAGGAACTCGCTGCGCACCTCGGACTGGGTCTGCTCCAGCCAGGCACGACGCGACAGCACCACGTTGTTGCGGTTCTTGTCCAGCTCGATGATCTTGGCTTCGATCTCTTTGCCGATGTAGGGCTGCAGGTCGCGGACCCGGCGCATCTCCACCAGCGAGGCCGGCAGGAAGCCGCGCAGCCCGATGTCGAGGATCAGGCCGCCCTTGACGACCTCGATGACGGTGCCCTTGACGGCCTCGTCCTTCTCCTTGAGCTCTTCGATGGTGCCCCAGGCGCGCTCGTACTGGGCGCGCTTCTTGGACAGGATCAGACGACCCTCTTTGTCCTCTTTGGTCAGGACCAGGGCCTCGACCTCATCACCGACGGACACCACCTCGTGGGGGTCGACGTCGTGCTTGATGGACAGTTCGCGGGAGGGGATGACCCCTTCGGTCTTGTAACCGATGTCGAGCAGGACCTCGTCCCGGTCAACCTTGACGATGGTCCCTTCGACGATGTCGCCATCGTTGAAGTACTTGATCGTTTTGTCGATGGCGGCGAGAAAGTCCTCGGCCGAGCCGATGTCGTTGACGGCTACTTGCGGCGAGGTGACGGTGGGACTTGGCATGTGTTGGGTTGCTCCGGACATTTTGACGTAGTAGGGACGGGGTCTTGTCACGCATGCTGCGCATGCGGTCGCCCACGATCTGGTCTAGGACTAGTCGAGGACTACCTGTTGAGGCTACTCGACGCGTTGCACGCTGGACAAACCGGTGGCTACGCTCCCTCGCTATGCCCCAGACGCGGAACCGGCGGAGAGTCGGAGCGCCGCTCATTGTGATCGTCCTGCTCGCCATCCTCACGGTGTTCCTGCTGCTGCTGTTCACCGCGGCCAACCCGGGCGGGACCCTGACCGCGCTGGTACTGGCGAGCATGTCGATGCTGGTGGTGCTGTTGTGCTACCGCTGGCTGGATCGCTGGGAGCCCGAGCCGCGCCGGCTGCTGCAACTGGCGTTCTTGTGGGGCGCATCGGTCGCCGTGGTGCTGGCGGTGGGCCTGGAGACCTTCGGGTCCTCGGTCGCCACGGTGCGGCCGCTGGTGTCGAAGACCTTCGACATGGCGGCCATCCAGGCGCCGTTCATCGAGGAGGCCGCCAAGGGCCTGTTCCTGTTGGTGATGCTGACCGGGCGCCGGCGGCTGGCGCTGAACTCGCTGACCGACTGCATGGTTTATTCGGGCGTCGTGGCGGTGGGTTTCGCCTGGATGGAGGACATCGTCTACATCGCGCCGGCCGAATCACCGGCCAAAATGGCCGCGGTGGCCATCGCCCGGCTGATCTTCGGCCCGTTCGCCCACCCGCTGTTCACCACCATGACCGGAATCGGGGTGTTCTTCGCGCTACGCCGCCACGGGTTCTGGTCCAAAACCTTCGTGATTCTGCTCGGCTACCTGGGGGCGGTGGCGATGCACGCGTCGTGGAACGCCTCACTGGCGATGGGTGGCGGGCAGTTGTTCCTGGTGACCTACCTGTTCTGGCTGGTGCCGGTGTTCCTGCTGATGGTGCTGCTGGGCATGCTGAGCCGTCGGCACGAACAGCATCTGGTGGCGACCAAACTGCCCGGCATGGTGGCCGGCGGCTTGATCAGCGCCAACGAGGCGACGTGGCTGGGATCGATCCGAACCCGCAAGCACGCGATCCGCGAGGCCAAGCGCATCGGTGGCCGAGCCGCCGGCCGGGCCGTGAAGAAGTTCGCCGTCCAAGTGGTCCGGCTGGCATTCATCCGGGACCGCATCGATCGCGGGTTCGGTGACCCCGAGGTGTTCGCGGTGCAGCAGGAGGACGCCTACGGCGTGGTGGCCGCCCGGGCGGCGGCGCCGGTGCTCTACACCATGGCCGGGTATCACGCTCCGCTGCCGGTACGGCGCTGATCTCCGGGAGCCACCGCCATGTCGCTGCGCAATCGCCTCACCGACCACTTCGGTATCGACCACCCGATCGTGCTGGCGCCGATGGCGCAGGCATCCGGCGGCCGACTCGCGGCGGCGGTCACCCATGCCGGTGGGCTCGGTCTGCTCGGCGGTGGTTACGGCGACCCGGACTGGGTGCAGCGTGAATTCGATGCCGCCGGCGACGCACGCGTCGGATGCGGATTCATCACCTGGAGCCTGGCTCGCGCACCGGAGGCTCTCGCCGTCGCACTCGACCGGGACCCGGCGGCCATCATGCTTTCCTTCGGTGACCCCACTGCCTTCGCCGGTGACATCCGCGACGCGGGCGTTCCGCTGATCTGCCAGGTGCAGACCCTTGAGCAGGCCCACACGGCGCTGCGGGCGGGGGCGAAAGTGATCGTGGCCCAAGGCACCGAGGCCGGCGGCCACGGCATGTCGGGTCCTTCGACCATGACGTTCGTCCCGGCCGTGGTCGACCTGGTAGCCGATTACTCGCCGGAGACATTCGTGTTGGCCGCGGGCGGTATCGCCGACGGTCGCGGGGTGGCCGCGGCACTGGCGCTCGGCGCCGACGGCGTTGTCGTCGGCACGCGGTTCTGGGTCGCCAGCGAGGCACTCGTGCCACCCGAAGCGCACGAGCGAGCCATCCGGGCCAGCGGCGAGGACACCGTCCGGACCCGCGCCTACGACCTTGTGCGACAACTCGATTGGCCTGCCCACTACGACGAGCGGGCGCTACGCAACGCGTTCCTGCGGACCTGGCACGGCGACGAGAGCCACTTGCTGGCCAACCTTCCCGAGGCCATCGCTGAATTTGAGGCGGGAGTCGCCGCAGCCGACTTCGACATCGCCCACCTCTTGGTCGGTGAGGCCGTCGGACTCATCCACGACGTCATGCCCGCGGGCGCCATCGTGGCACAGATGGTCCACGACGCCGCCAGGATCCTGAACCGCGGCGCGTGATGACCAGCCGTTAGACGGTATGGGGTGACGCCCGGCTTTCGTCGGGGGTTGCGGGCCGGGGCCTCACTCACAAAAACTCGTGGGTTACCGAGCAGA
>NZ_JRMM01000026.1:0-37040 GCF_000972905.1 Mycobacterium sp. UM_Kg27 | reverse complement strand
GCGAATGACACGAGTGACGCGAGCAGCGAAGGCACCGTGAGCGGAACGAGTGGAGTGAGCGCAGCGAATGACACGAGTGACGCGAGCAGTACAGCTCCGTTGAGCCAAGAGAGCGGAGCGAGGCTGTGAGCGAAGAGAACGAAGCGACCACCGCGGTCGAGGAGACTCCGGTGGCGGCCGAGCCGCTCATCAAGGTGTTGCGGGGCAACCCCACCGACGCCGAGATCGCGGCGCTGGTCGCGGTGCTCGGTACGGCAGGCGGCGCGAGTGCCGAAGCCGGTCCGCGGGACCGCAATATGTGGGGCCACCCGGTCGACAAGCTACGGCTGCCGCTGTTCAGCTGGCAGCGGATCACGTTGCTGGAACGCACCCACATGCGCCGGTGACCAGCCGGTGACGAGGCCGAGCCCCCGTACGGCGGCGAAGATCCGGCGCCGAAAGCACCGTCGGTGACGCGACTGGTTCTCGGCTCGGCCTCCACGGGCCGGTTGGCCGTCCTGCGCGGCGCCGGGATCGACCCGTTGGTGGTGGTCTCCGGCGTCGACGAGGAAGCCGTCATGGCCGCTCTTCCCGCCACCGCGTCCCCGGATGCCGTGACCGGCGCCCTGGCCGCCGCCAAAGCGGAGCATGTCGCCTCGCTGCTGCAGCCTCCGGTGAGCGCCGATTGCGTTGTGATCGGCTGCGATTCGATGCTCTACATCGACGGCAAGCTGTGCGGCAAGCCCCCGACGCTCGATGCGGCCCGGATCCGCTGGAGCGAGATGGCCGGAAGTTCCGGGCAGCTGCACACCGGCCACAGTCTGATCCGGTTGCGCGACAACGAGATCACTCATCAGATCACCGAAACCGCCGTGACTACAGTGCGCTTCGGCCGACCGGATGACGACGACCTGGAGGCCTACCTGGCCAGCGGCGAGCCACTGCGGGTCGCCGGCGGCTTCACCCTGGACGGCTTGGGGGGCTGGTTCGTCGACGGCGTCGACGGCGACCCCTCCAGCGTCATCGGTATCAGCCTGCCCATGCTGCGCCGGCTGCTGCGCACAGTCGGACTCTCGGTCGCGGCGCTGTGGGCGGCCAACCCGGTCACCTGAGCCAGGTCACGAACACCTGACACCGGAGGATTTCCGGCCACAGGAGTGGCACCACGGTTACCGACCGGTAGGCTCGGCCTCGTGCCAGTTCCTGCCGACCCCACGCCCGCCCTGCAGTCCTACGCTCACCCGGAACGGTTGGTGACAGCCGACTGGCTCGCGGGCAACCTGGGCACACCCGGCCTCGTCGTGGTGGAGTCCGACGAGGATGTCTTGCTCTACGACATCGGCCACATCCCCACCGCGGTCAAGATCGACTGGGTCACCGATCTCAACGATTCCCCGGTCCGCGACTACATCACCGGCGAGCAGTTCGCCGACCTGATGAACCGCAAGGGCATCTCCCGCGACGACACCGTGGTGATCTACGGCGACAAGTCCAACTGGTGGGCCGCCTACGCGCTGTGGGTGTTCACCCTGTTCGGTCACGAAGACGTGCGACTGCTCGACGGCGGGCGCGACCTGTGGGTGTCCTCGGGCCGCGAAACCACGCTGGACGTGCCGTCGAAGACCACCACCGGCTACCCCGTCGTCCAGCGCAACGACGCTCCTATCCGGGCGTACAAGGACGATGTGCTGGCCAGCATCGGCCACGTGCCGCTGATCGACGTGCGCTCGCCGCAGGAGTACACCGGCGAGCGCACCCACATGCCGGAGTACCCGGAGGAGGGTGTGCTGCGCGGGGGTCACATCCCCACTGCCGTCTCAGTGCCATGGAGCAAGGCGGCCGACGACGCCGGCCGGTTCCGCAAGCGCGAGGAATTGGAACGGCTCTACGCCTTTCTGAAGCCCGGGGACCAGCCGATCGCTTACTGCCGCATCGGAGAACGCTCCAGCCACACCTGGTTCGTTCTGACCCACCTGCTCGGCCTCGACGACGTCCGCAACTACGACGGCTCCTGGACCGAGTGGGGCAACACCGTGCGGGTGCCTATCGTCGACGGCCCCGAACCAGGTCCGGTCCCAGGGGCCGGGGCGGGCTGAGCCGGCTGATGAGCCTGCCGGAAAGATTGGCGCAGGTGGTGTCCGACTTCGCCGACGTCGAAGGCCAGGACAAGCTCAAGCTGTTGATCGAATTCGCCGATGACCTGCCCGAGCTGCCCGACGACCTGACCGAGTCAGCCATGGAACCGGTACCGGAGTGCCAGTCACCGTTGTTCCTGCATGTCGATGCCGCCGACCCGCAGCGGGTACGGCTGTATTTCAGCGCGCCCCGCGAGGCGCCGACGACGCGCGGCTTCGCATCGATCTGGGCCGCCGGCCTCGACGGCGAACCGGCCGACGTCATTTTGGGCGTGCCGGAGGATTTCGCGTCTCGGCTCGGATTGGCCGCACTGATCAGCCCGTTGCGCCTGCGAGGTATGTCCGCCATGTTGACCCGCATCAAGCGGCATTTACGCGCCGCATAAGGGGCACTGGAACAGGTTCAGCGGTCGCGCTTTACACTGCCTGAAGCTAGATTCTTAAAGACATTTCTTAAACATGCCATCAGGAGGGCCAGTGGCGAACCATGCCAGCTCGAAGATCTCCAAGGTGCTCGTCGCCAACCGCGGGGAGATCGCAGTCCGGGTGATCCGCGCCGCGCGCGATGCCGGATTGGCCAGCGTGGCCGTGTACGCCGAACCCGACGCCGACGCACCGCACGTCCGGCTCGCCGACGAGGCTTTCGCCCTGGGTGGGCAGACCTCGGCCGAGTCGTACTTGGTGTTCGAGAAGATTCTCGACGCCGCCGCCCAGTCGGGCGCCAACGCGATTCACCCCGGGTACGGCTTCCTCTCCGAGAACGCCGACTTCGCCCAGGCCGTGATCGACGCCGGGCTGATCTGGATCGGGCCGAGCCCGCAGTCGATCCGCGACCTCGGCGACAAGGTCACCGCGCGCCACATCGCCGCCCGCGCCAAGGCTCCCCTGGTGCCCGGCACCCCGGACCCGGTCAAGGACGCCGACGAGGTGGTGGCCTTCGCCAAGGAGCACGGTGTTCCGGTGGCCATCAAGGCCGCGTTCGGCGGTGGCGGTCGCGGCATGAAGGTGGCGCGCACGCTCGAAGAGATTCCCGAACTGTTCGAGTCGGCCACCCGTGAGGCGATTGCGGCCTTCGGTCGCGGCGAGTGCTTCGTGGAGCGTTACCTGGACAAGCCGCGCCACGTCGAGGCCCAGGTCATTGCCGACCAGCACGGCAACGTCGTCGTCGCGGGCACCCGCGACTGCTCGCTGCAGCGCCGCTTCCAGAAGCTGGTCGAGGAGGCCCCGGCGCCGTTCCTGACCGACGCGCAGCGCAAGGAGATCCACGAGTCCGCCAAGCGGATCTGCAAGGAGGCCGGCTATTACGGCGCAGGCACCGTGGAGTACCTGGTCGGCCAGGACGGTCTGATCAGCTTCCTGGAGGTCAACACCCGACTGCAGGTGGAACACCCGGTCACCGAGGAGACCTCGGGTATCGACCTGGTCCGTGAGCAGTTCCGGATCGCCAACGGTGAAGCCCTGGACATCACCGAAGACCCGGCGCCGCGCGGTCACTCCATCGAGTTCCGCATCAACGGCGAGGACGCCGGCCGCGGCTTCCTGCCCGCGCCCGGACCGGTGACCCGCTTCGACCCGCCGACCGGCCCCGGCATCCGGATGGACTCCGGCGTGGAGACCGGTTCGGTGATCGGCGGCCAGTTCGACTCGATGCTGGCCAAGCTGATCGTCACCGGCGCGACCCGGACCGAGGCCTTGGAGCGCGCCCGGCGCGCCCTGGACGAGTTCCACGTGGAGGGGCTGGCCACGGTCATCCCGTTCGACCGTGTGGTGGTGCGCGACCCGGCGTTCGTCGGTGACGAGAACGGCTTCACCGTCCATACCCGCTGGATTGAGACCGAGTTCGAGAACAACATCGAACCCTTCACCGGCGGTGAGCCTCTCGACGAGGACGACGTCCAGCCGCGCCAGAAGGTGGTCGTCGAGGTCGGCGGTCGCCGCCTCGAGGTGTCCCTGCCGGGCGATCTGGCCCTGGGCGGCGGCGGTGGCGGCGGTGCCGCCGGCGCGATCCGCAAGAAGCCCAAGGCCCGCAAGCGTGGCGCGCACGGCGGTGCAGCAGCATCCGGCGACGCCGTGACGGCGCCCATGCAGGGCACCGTGGTGAAGGTGGCCGTCGATGAGGGCCAGGAGGTCGCCGCTGGTGACCTGGTCGTGGTCCTCGAAGCCATGAAGATGGAGAACCCGGTCACCGCGCACAAGGACGGTGTCATCACCGGTCTGTCCGCTGAGGCCGGCTCGGCGATCACCCAGGGCACCGTGCTCTGCGAGATCAAGTAACCGTCTCATAGAACCCGTCGAGATCAACGCCGGCCCGTGGTATCTGCGGATGCCACGGGCTGATGACCGCGTCGACGACCGTCCGAACCTGGCCGATCTGGGCGAGACCGACCCGGACTACGTCGCGAAGGCCGCCTCCGGCTGGGCAGACGACTCACGCTATCTCTGGGCGGTCTGCGAGCCGACGACGGGCGAACTGTTGGCCGAGGCGACGCTGGATCCCGCCTCCGGCGAGATCGCCAGTCGGCACCGGCCAGGTCACAGCCAGGCCGCAGCGACCGGGACGCAGGCGGTGTCCCGTTTCGCTGCGGGCGCGTTAGGTCTGACGCCGGTGATGACCGGCCTGGGTGGTCCGGTTGCGCCCGACGAAAATCCAGGTCAAACCGCCGACCGCCAGCGCTAGAACCGCGATCCCGAAGCCCAGTGTCCACCCGGCGTCGCGCTGCGCGGCAGCGCTCATGAAACCCACCAATGCCAGTGCTGCCATCAGCAGCATGCCCAAGCCCGGCAACTCACGGCGGTCCTTGAACACCAACCCGGCCCGCGGCTGGGTCGTACGCCTCTGATCGATTCCCTCGTCGGTGTCGCTGATCTCGCTCATGAAGCCCTTGTACCCTCGGCGTTTCAACCCGAAACCCGCCGCGATCGCAGTCGCCGCTGCGCCGATGGCGGCGACCTGCATCACCCGGCTCCGCCGCGCTCGCAGTCGCCGCTGCGCTGATGGCGGCGACCTGCATCACCCGGCTCCGCCGCGCTCGCAGTCGCCGTCATGGTGCGTCGCGCAGCGCCGCCAGCAGCGGCTCTGCCGCCTCCTTGAGGAAAGCCTCCTGGGTCTCCCCACCGATCTGGATCAGCGCGATGTCGGTGAAGCCGGCTTCTCGGTAGGCACCGACGGCGTCGACGATTGCGTCCAGTTCCGGCCCGCAGGCAATGGCCCCGGCCACGTCACGCGGCTGAACATAGCGGGTGGCGGCCGCGAACGCAGCGGGTGTCGGCAGCTCGGAATTGACCGACCAGCCGCCGCCGAACCAACGGAACTGCCGGTGAGCGCGCTGTATTGCCTTATCCCGGTCGGGATCCCAGCACACCGGTAGCTGCCCGACGACTCGCCCGCCGGCCAGTCCGGCCGCCTGCCGTGCGGCGTGCCAGGACTGGACCAGGTCGCGGTCGGGCTGCACCGCGATCAGGTGATCGGCGGCCGCAGCGAATCGGTCGACGCCCTTGGGTCCCGACATCGCGACGGCCAAGGCGACCGGGATGTCGGGTAGGTCCCACAGCCGCGCCTGGTCGACTTGGAAGTATTCGCCGTGGTGGTCGACCGTCTCCCCCATCAGCAGCTCACGGATGATCTTGATGGCTTCTCCGAGCATGGCCTGTCTGCGCGCTACGTTCGGCCAACCGGCTCCGGTCACGATGTGCTCGTTGAGGTTCTCCCCGCTGCCCAGCCCCAGGGTGAACCGGCCTTCGGCCAGGATCTGCACCGTGGCCGCCTGCTGGGCCACGATCGCCGGGTGATACCGCATAGTCGGACAGGTGACGTAGCTGTACAGACCTATCTCTTGAGTGGCGTGCGCAACCGCGCCCAGCAGCGCCCAGGCGTTGGGGGCGTGGCCCTGCGACGCCAGCCACGGTGAGAAATGATCGCTGCACACGGCGAAGTCGAAACCGCGTTCTTCGGCGGCAACGGCGTAGCCGACCAACTCTGCGGGCCCGCTCTGCTCGGTCATCAGGGTGTAGCCGAAGCGTGTCATGCTGCCGGAATACCCAACGGCTGAGCACCGAAACGGCACGGTGCCGTTTGGCGCAGCCGGGCTGGCGGGTACCCGCAAGCGTGACCACGGCAATGATCCACACCGAACCTCGTCTGCCCGCCGCGTGCGGGCCGTTGTCCGAGGCGGTGTGCGGCCTGTTACGGCAGTCCCCTGACACGGCCCACGATTTCCTCCCCCCGGCCCGCGAAGCCGATCCGTATGGCCGCGACCTGCAACTGGCGCTCTACGTCTGCTACGAGTTGCACTACCGCGGGTTCGCCGGCGTGAACCCGGACTGGGAGTGGGACGTCACCCTGTTGGGGTTACGCCGGCAACTCGAACAGGTGTTCCTCGACCGGGTGCGTCACGATGTCGGAGTGATTCCGCCGGAAGCGACGGCCGCTGCCGAAATGGACGCCGCGGCAACCGAGCCCGTGCGCGGGACCGGCCCGTCGTGGTATCTGCGTGATCACGGAACCTGGGAGCAGGCCCGCGAATACTTCATCCACCGATCGCTTTACCACCTCAAGGAGGGCGATCCGCACGCCTGGATCATCCCGCGCCTGACCGGCCAGGCCAAGGCGTCGTTCGTCGCGGTCGAATTCGACGAGTACGGCGCGGGACAGGGGGCGCGGGTGCACCAGCAGCTCTTCGCCGACCTGCTCACCGCTGCCGGGCTGGATGCCGGCTACCTGGCCTACCTCGACGTGGTCCCCGCCGAGTCGCTGGCGGTGGTGAATCTGATGTCGCTGTTCGGGCTGCATCGCCGCTGGCGGGGTGCGGCCGCCGGCCACTTCGCCGCCACCGAGATCACCTCCCCTCCCGGCTCGAGCCGCCTGGTCGCGGCGCTGCGGCGGATGGGCGCACCGGAGCCGTGCGTGGCGTTCTACGCCGAGCACGTCGAGGCCGATGCCGTGCACGAACAGGTGGTGCGCACCGACGTGATCGGCAGCCTGTTGGACCGCACTCCGCATTTGGAGACTGATGTCGTGTTCGGTATGCGAGCTCTTGACACCGTGGAAAATCGGCTTGCCGACGTGATGACCTCGGCCTGGTCAGCCGGACGTTCATCGCTACTGACGAACTAAAAATTAAGGTTTCACTGGGATTTTCCAGAAATTGTCGAGCACCTCTTTGCCAATCGAATCGGTACTGGGTAATGTCTGGTTCCTCCGGTTGAGCTCACAGCCGCAGTGAAACGTCACCGCGTAACGCAGTCCCGGAAGTGACGTGATCCAACAGCACGATTCGTCGACTGATGGAGCCACAACATGATGATCAGCAAGGTTACTCAGAACGCTTTCGCCACTCCCGCAACGGAAGCCACCCAGGTTTGGCACAATCACACCGCCAAATTCACTGTGCATTGGGGCCGCGCCGGAGCCGTCGTCACCGTGAACGGTGAGATCGACGCGGCCAATGCCATCCCATTCGCCGACTATGCCAAGCACTGCGCCGAGTGCTGCGAATGGCTGGTGGTGGACCTGTCCGAACTGACTTTCATTGGAACCAGCGGGTTTTCAGCTCTTCAGTCGATCAGCGCGCAGTGTTCCAGCACGCAGACCAAACTGAAGGTGGTCCCGAGCCCCGCATTGACCACCTTGCTGCGGATCTGCGATCCACACTCGCGGCTTCCGCTGGTGGACTCGCTGACGGACGCCTTGACTGAGGTGCAGCGGTCCGGCCGACCGCTGCACCTGGTGCCGTGATCTAGGGAGCTAAGCAGGAACCGCGTCCGCAGTGCGGTTCCAGACCCGGTGCTCGGCGAGTGCAGCGGCGAACGCGTCGAAGAACTCGTCATTGAGGTCATCAGCCGCGGCCGTCGTCGTCACCACGCCGGAGGCGACGACGACCGCGGTGTCCTCGGCCGGTCGCTCGGACACGCCCGCCTTGGGCAACAAGTCCACTCCCGCCCCGAACGCCCCGACCACCTTGAGGTGTTTGTAAGCCTCCGTGACGAAATGCACCGCATACCCGTCGCCGGAGAGCGTTTGCACCGCGTCGGGTCCGCACGGCACGACCACCGCGTCGTAGAGCACCGACGCCATCGTGGTGAAGGCTCGGTCGACACTCAACCGGCCACCGGAGCCGCCGGTCAATTCGCCACCGGCGATGGGCGCCAGCACTTCGGCGATCGCGCCGCGTTCCCGCATCGCGGCGACGAACCGTTCGACGCCCACCACGTCCACGCCGTCAGCGGCCAGCACCGCGATCTTGCGGCTGTCGATGCCGGGCGCCTCCTCGCCTGCGGGGGTGCCGGCATCCGTCAGCTGCGAGAGCGCCGGTGAGAGCACCACCTCGTCGACGGGCTGCTCTTCGGGTGCGGCCAGGCCCAGTTTCGCGGCCACCTGCCGCGCCAGGTCGTGGTCGACCAAGTTGAGCTGTTCGACGGTGCGCTGCCGGATCTCAACGGTTTCGCATTTCCCCAGTTCAAAGGCGTAGGCCGCGACGATGTGCTTCGCCTCGGGCGCCGACATGCTGCGGTAGAACATCCGCGCCTGGCTGTAGTGGTTCTCGAAGCTCGCGGCGCGCTTGCGGATCTTGGCCCCGTCCACCTTCTCGGTGTAATGCCGGAACACGCCCTCGTCGGCCAAAGCTGGGCAGCCACCGCCCACCGAGTTCTTGTAGTAACTGGACTTCCCCCGCGGAATCGCGTGTTGGCTGTAGCCGTCGTGCTGGTTGTTGTGCACCGGGGCCACCGGCCGGTTGACCGGCAGCTGGGCGAAGTTCGGTCCGCCGAGCCGGATCAGCTGCGTGTCCAGGTAGGAGAAGTTACGGAACTGCAGCAACGGGTCATTGGTGAAGTCGATTCCCGGTACCAGATTGGCCGTGCAGAAGGCCACCTGCTCGGTTTCGGCGAAGAAGTTCTCCGGGTTGCGATTGAGCACCATCCTACCCACCGGGCGTACCGGAACCTGTTCTTCGGGAATGATTTTGGTGGCGTCCAACAGGTCGAAGTCGAACTTGAACTCGTCGTCTTCTGCAACCAACTGGACACCGAGTTCCCATTCCGGGTACTGACCGGCCTCGATGGCGTCCCACAGATCGCGACGGTTGAAGTCGGGATCCTTGCCGGCGATCTTCTGGCATTCGTCCCAGATCAGCGAATGCACACCCAGCTTTGGCTTCCAGTGGAACTTCACGAACGTCCCCTCGCCGCTTGAATTCACGAAACGGAAGGTGTGCACGCCGAAGCCCTGCATCATCCGGTAGCTGCGCGGCAGGGCGCGGTCCGACATCAGCCACATAATGGCGTGCAGCGTCTCGGGCTGCAACGAGACAAAGTCCCACAGCGTGTCGTGCGCGGACTGGGCCTGCGGAATCTCGTTGTCCGGCTCGGGTTTCACCGCATGCACGAAATCCGGGAACTTGATGCCGTCCTGGATGAAGAACACCGGAAAGTTGTTGCCCACCAGATCGTAGTTGCCCGCCTCGGTGTAGAACTTGGTGGCGAATCCGCGGACGTCGCGCACGGTGTCGGCCGAACCGCGGGAGCCTGCCACCGTGGAGAACCGCACGAACACCGGCGTCTTGATGCCCGGCGTGGTCAGAAACCGCGCCGCGGTGTACTGCGCGAGCGAGTCGTCATAGGGCTCGAAGTAGCCGTAGGCGCCCGACCCCCGGGCGTGCACCACCCGCTCGGGAATCCGCTCATGGTCGAAGTGGGTGATCTTCTCCCGGGCGTGAAAGTCCTCCAGCAGAGTCGGCCCGCGCTCACCGACAGTCAGCGCGTCGTCGGTGTGGTCGACGCGCACCCCCTGCTGGGTCGTGAGGTATCCGGACTGCCGGTCGACCCGGTAATCGTCGAGTTGTCGCTGCTTGCCGTCACGGTCCTCGTTAGCCACCGCTTTTCCTCTCGTCAGTATTCGGGAAGTCCCTGGGTGGGTATCCCAGCCGGGTCATCCGCAAACGGCCAGGACCACCCCCGAGCGAGAGGAGACGAGCGTGAGCGCCCAATCGGCTGTGTTGTTCGACGTTGACGGCACCCTGGTCGACTCCAACTATCTGCACGTACACGCCTGGCGGCGTGCGTTCGACGAGCTACACCTCGAGGTGGAGTCGTGGCGCATTCACCGGGCCATCGGAATGGACGGGTCCGCGCTGGTGCGCCTGCTCTCCGACGACGCGCCCGAGGACGTCCGAAGCTGGCTCAAAGACCTGCACTCGCAGTTCTACCTACAGTCATCGGCGCTGCTGTCGCCGCTACCGGGCGCCCGGAAGCTGCTGGAACACATAGCGGCCCTTGATCTTCCGGTGGTGCTGGCTACCTCGGCGCCCGAGGACGAGTTGGCGGTGCTGCGCAAAGCGCTTGGCTGCGACGACCTTGTCGCAGCGGTCACCTCGTCGGCCGATGTCGACATCGCGAAACCGAATCCGGACATCATCGAGATTGCACTGGACCGGGTCGGTGCAGCGGCGGAGCGCGCCGTCTTTGTGGGCGACGCGGTTTGGGATGCCCACGCATGCATGCGCGCGGGAGTGCCCAGCATCGGTCTGCTCAGTGGCGGCGTCTCCCGCGACGAACTGGAAACGGCCGGCGCGGCCGCGGTTTTCGACAACGCCGCGGATCTGCTGGAGCACCTCGATCAGTCGCCGATCGCCGGCTTGGCCGAGGGGCGAGACGCGCATGGATGAATCCACGTTCCTGGCCACCCTGACCCGAGCAGTCGGAGCGCTGCATCGCGCCGATGTACCGTTCGCCCTGGCCGGCGGCGCGGCGGTATACGCCCGTGGCGGTCCGCACTCCCACCACGACATCGACCTGCTGGTCGAACCGTCCGAAGCCGAGCGCGCGGCGATAGTGCTCGCCGAGGCCGGTATGTCACGGGTTCAGCCGCCGGAAGACTGGCTGCTCAAGGTCTTCGACGGCGAGGTGCTGGTGGACCTGATCCATCACCTCGGCGAGACCCCGATCAGCGCCGACACCCTCTCCAACGCCCCGCCGATTCAGGTCGGGTCGGTGATCGTCCGGGTCATCACCGCCACCGAACTGATGGTGCAGAAGCTCGCGGTGCTGGACTGTCACCGTTGCGATTTCGCCGAGCTTCTCATCGTCGCGCGAGTCCTGCGTGAACAGGTGGATTGGCCGCAAGTGCGCCGGCGGCTGCGGAATTCCCCGTTCGCCGAGGCCTTCTGCCACCTGCTGCGTGGGCTGTCCATCGTTGACGACGACCACATCGAGCGGCCGCAGCCACCCGCCCATCTGGTCGCCGTCGTACGGCGGAGGCTCGCCGAAGACCCCGCGATCGGCGAGCTGGGGATCGGCATCGAGATCAACGACGACTCGGTGCGCCTGACCGGATCGGTCAACGGGCCGCAACGCCGAGCGACGATCGAATCGGCTGTTCGGCGCATCGTGGGTGCGCGAAATGTGGTGAACGAGATTGAAGTGGTGCAGCTGTTCGAACCCGCAGAGCAGGTGACCGGGTGATTCGGGTAGCAGCCGTTGGTGACATTCATCTGGGCGAGGACTCGCGCGGCACCATGCACTGGCACGACATCGACGCCCGTGCCGACATGCTGCTGGTTGCCGGCGACCTGACCCGCCACGGGACCGCCGCCGAGGGCCAGGTGGTCGCCGACGAACTGCGGGGCTGCCCGGTACCGGTGGTGTGCGTGCTCGGCAACCACGACTACCACCAGAATCAGCAGAACGAGATCACCGCGGCACTGCGCGACGCCGGGATCGCCGTCCTGGAAGGCCAGACCCACACCATCGAGGTGCAACGGCAGCGGGTCGGCGTGGCCGGAGTGAAAGGGTTCGGTGGCGGCTTCGCCGGCAGATGCGCGACAGCCTTCGGGGAGCCCGAGATGAAGGCGTTCGTCGGCGCCACGCAGACCGCTTCCGATCAGCTGCGTGATGGTCTGCGCGCACTGCGCACGGACTATCGGATCGCACTGCTGCACTACTCTCCCGTCGCCGACACGCTGCACGGCGAGCCACCGGAGATCTATCCGTTTCTGGGCTCGTGTCTGCTGGCCGAGGCCATCGACGAATCCGGAGCCGACCTGGCGGTGCACGGTCACGCCCACGCCGGAACCGAGAAGGGCCGCACCGCCGGTGGCGTCGCGGTACGCAATGTGGCCCGGCCACTGCTCCGCGCGCCTTACAGCGTGTATCAGGTCAGCGGCAATCCGATAGCGGCGGCCAGCGCTGCCAGCGCGGCGAACATCCACGCGACGTAGTCCCCGACGTGCCCGGAGTGTGCGGCGCGCAACGCACTGAGCGCTGGTGCGGCAACAGCGGTGGCAGCCCGACGCACCGCTGGAGTCCAGCGGTACAGCCCGGCGGCCGCCACTCCCGCCGCCGCGAGCGCGCCAAGGGCGCTCATACCGGCCCCGGCCACCGACCAGCCCGGACCCGACGCGGCGGCCACCGCGCCCGCTTCGACGAAACGTGCCGCGGCGCTCTGCGCTCCGCGCGCGACCCCGGGCAGCAGGCCGGCAGCCAGGCAGCCGGCCAGCAGCAACCCGATCGCCACATACATGCTCAGCGGTGTTCGCCGCAGCCAGGTGTCGGGTTCCTCATCGCCGCGGGTGCGGCGCCCGGAGGCCACGTCGTCGGACGGCTCGGTTCGTCCGCCGATACCGGTGAAACAACGGATGCCGGCCCGCAGCACGGCGCCGCCCGTCAGTGCCGAAACCCCCAGGAACAGTGCCGATCCCCACCCGCTGCCGACGGCCTCCTCGCAGAGGGTCTTGCCGAGTGCCGTGCCGAACGGAGGCAGGCCCGCCAGGGCGACGGCCGCGGTGCCGAAGCAGGCCGCCAGCAGCGGCTGGCCCCGGCCGCGTCCCGCCAACTCCCATTCGTCGACGCTGTGGTGACGGTCCAGCAACACCCCCACTATCAGGAACAGCGCCGACTTAGCCCCGGCGTGGCCGACCAGGTAGACCGCCGCACCGGCCACCCCGTGGGCGCTCAAGGTCGCGGTGGCCACCAGCGACAACCCCATGTGGCCGATGGTGGAATAGGCCAGCAGCCGCTTGAGGTGGCGCTGCAGCAGGCACATCACCGCGCCGACGGCTGCGGTCAGCGCACCCGCCACCACGAAGACCCGGTTGATCACCGAAGGCGGCAACACACCGGCGAACACCTCCCAATACACCCGCCACAGCCCGTAGAGGCCCAGCTCGACCATGACCCCGGAGAACAACACGCACACGCCGGCCGGGGCGACCGCGTGCGCGTCGGCCAGCCAGAAGTGCAGCGGCACGATGGCGGCCTTGACCAGCAGTGCCGCCGACACCAGTACGAAGGCGGCCACCACCAGGGCGTCGGGCGGGCCTCCCGCGGACGTCGAGCGCAGTGCCGCACCCAGCTGGGCCATCCCCAACTGACCGCCACGGGCGTAGAGCAAGGTGATGCCGATCAGGGTCACACACGCGCTCAGCGACTGAATGATCCCGAAGTTGAGTGCCCCCTGGATCGCCGAGCGATCCTCGATCTTGATGCCGGTCAGGGCGTAGCCGACCGCACCCATCAACTCGAGGAACACGAACAGGTTGAACAGGTCGGATGCCAGCACGAAGCCGTTCATCGCCGCCAGGAAGATCAACAGCAGCGCGCCGAAGCGCGTGCCGGCCTCGTCGAGGCCGCGGCGACTGTAGAGCGCCGCGCACACGCTCAGGGAGCCGGCCAGCACCGCCAGTCCCGCCGAGAGTGGATCGGCGGCCATGGCGATGCCGACCGCCAGGCCGGAATGCGGGGGCCAGTCACCAACCCAGGCCACCACCGTGCGGCCCGACGCCGCGACCAACGCGCAGCCGGCACCCGCAGTGCAGGCCGCCGCGACCGCCAGCACCAACGTATTGGCCACCGACCGAGTCACCCTGCCGCTCAGCGCCAGCAACAGACATGCCGCCAGGATCGGCACCGCGAACAGCAGTGGCAACAACGCGGCGTTGGCGGCCGGCACGGTGATTCAGCCCCGCAATGCAGACAGCTGATCCGGATCCAAGGTGTGGTGGCGCTTGTGGACCTGAATGGCCAGTGCCAGAAGCAATGCGGTGACGGTGGCCTGAATTACGATGTCGGTGAGTGTCATCGCCTGAACCACGGGATCGACCACAGCGGTCGGTCCGGGAGAGTCGACGAAGATCGGCGGCGACGCGCCATGCTGGTAACCGACGGTCAACAGCAGCAGGTAGGTGCCCGACTGCGCCACCGACAGACACACCACTGCGTGAATCAGGTTGTGGCTGCGCACGATCCCGAAGGCCCCGACCAGTACCAGCCAGCCCGCCACGCCGTATATGTAGCTGCTCACGATCCTTCCCGCCGTGGTGCGACAGTGATCTCCTGGGCCAGGAACTGCGCCAGCAGTACGGTCATGCCGCACGCCACCGCGATACCCACCGCGGCGTTGAGCAGCGGTACCGTCCCCGCGGACAGCAACTGGCCTCGGGTGCCGGTCGGCATTACGTTGAGCAGGAATGCTCCGCCGGTGATCAGTGTGGTGACGCCGATCGCGGCGAACGCTGCTGCGCCCAGCGCCTCCCCGACGTCGAAGACGTTGACCGGCCGCAGCCGATCCAGCGCCCGGAAGCTTCCGGTGATGTAGAGCAGGTGCAGACCGGAAGCCAGCAGTACGCCGCCCTGGAAACCCCCACCCGGAGTGAGATGCCCGTGCACCACAACATCGACGCCCACCGCCAGGGTCACCGGCAGCAGGAGATATCCGACGAACCGGGTGGCCTCCAGGGCAGTTCGGCGACCTGAGTTGTGATACTCGCGCTCCTCGACGGCCGGCCGCAGCAGGGCCATCACACCGGTCACCGAGGCGACCAGAATGGTCTCCTCACCGAGCGTGTCCAGCGCGCGCTGGTCGAAGTTCACCGATGCCACCACGTTGGCGGTGGCGTGCGAAAACGCTGCCCGCACCGCAAGATCGCGGTAAACGTGATGCGCCTGCCCGAACGCGGGCAGGTCGGCGAATCCCAGCGCCAGCAGAATCCCCAGTCCGGCCGCCCCGGCCAGGAACAGCGCTGTGCGCCCAGCGTGGCTCACCGGCCGATCTCCCGGTGCCGGCGCTGCACCGTACGCACGGTGAGCATCACCATCAACGGCACCACCACACCGCCGATCAGCAACTGGGACAACGCCACGTCGGGCGCCTGCAGCAGCACGAACAAGACCGTGAGGGCCAAACCGAAGACCGACAGCATGATCGCCTGCCGCTGCGGCTCGCCGGTCAGCGCGACGATGGTCCCGATGATGCCGACCGTCGTGAGCGAGAACAGGACCAGGGTGGTCATGACGGCGAGTCGGCTTCCACCACACCGGCTTCGTGGGCGGTCAGCCGGGCGGTGGCCGCCGACATCAACGGCGCGGACAGCAACACCAGCGCGGTGATCAGCAAGACCATCACCGACGCTTCGGAGAGGCCGCGTTGCACGATCAACCCCAGCCCGGTCAGCGGGAAGCCGACAGACGTGGCCACGCTGAGCAGGTGCAGCCGGTCCAACACCGCACCGAGCGCCGCTGCCCCGACCGCGCAGCACGCCATGACCGAGACGCCACCGAAGATCAACACCCAGGCGATCATGGCTTGCTCGCCAGCAGCCGGGTGTAGACCAAGGTTCCGGGAAAGGTGATCAGCACCAACACCAGTGGAACGATCAGGGTCCAGTCCTGGTGCCACGAGGCGGCCAGCACCATCAAGGTGGCAATGGCGCCGACACCGGCGAATTCCAGCCCGACCAAGCGCCGCCGGGGTGCACCTCGCGAGGCCATCCACACTCCCGGCATGAACACCCCGGCCTGCAGCGCCAGTGCGGCCAGCTCGCCCGGGCTCACCGCTGCACCACCCTCTCCAGCGCGCCCGGTCGCTGCCCGACCCGGTGTACCCGCACCGAGTGCGCAGCCGCGTCGAGCACCACTGTTCCCGGGGTGGTGGCCAGCGTCATGGTTGCGGCAGCACTGCGGGCGGCCGCCACCGCTGCCGGCTCCCGGGGCAATGTCACCGAGCCGACCGTCGCCTGCGGACGCCGTGACGGGATCAGGACGTAGGCCCACACCTGGGCCGGTTGTGCCAGCAGCTCACTGGCAACAGCAGGCGCCCAGCGCAGCCATGCCGGCCGAAACCGCCAGTTGCCGCCGTTGGCCCGCCGTGCGGCGCGGGCAGCCACCGCACACGGCAGCGTGCACACGGCCGCGGTAAACAACTCTTGGGTGGTCCGCGCTGTCAGCGTCACCACCCACACCGCGCCGGTGGCCAGCCACCACAGCAGCGTTTCGCCTAAAACTCCCGTCAGCGGGCTATTTACCGCGGACACGGCGGTTGTGCTTCTTGATCGCCGTGACCAGTTCGGATTTCCGCATCGTCGATCGTCCGTGAATGTCCAGCCGGCGGGCGACGTCCAGCAGATGCTGCTTGCTGGCGTTTGCGTCGACGCCCTCCGCGGACGGTCCGGAGTTGTTCGGGCCGCCTCCGGCCGCGCGCTTATCCGACGGGCCGCGCTTCTTTTTGGGCTCCCAATGGTCCCCGACCTTTTCGAAACTGTGCTTGAGCGCCGCATAGGCGACCCGGTGCGCGCGCTGCTCGCTGCCGTACTCCTTGGCGGCGGCGTCGTGCGCTTTGGCGAAGGTGCGTTGCGCCTTGGCGCCGGAGCGCTGCAGCGTGCTGGGCAACTCGCCGCGCTTGACGGTGCCGCTCTTCGTCGTCTTGGGCATGAGACCTCCAATCACCGACTGCGATCGGAGTTGGTTACCCCCTGCCACGGCTGAGCAACCATTTCGGGGGCGTCCACATTCGTCGGCACGACGATCAGGCAAGCCGAATAATCGTGAATGCTGAACGCTTGGGTCAATTGCTCACCGGCCGTGCCCCATTCATCTCGGTGTACTTCGCGGGTATGCGCGGGGCCGACCGTCACCAGCCCGTCGGATCGACCTGTCCCGCGGCATCTGAGGCGGCCGAGGGCTGCTGCAGCGCCAAGTCGTCCTCGTCCAGTACGGTCAGTGGGCAGTGGCAGCGTGACGTCAGCTCCGCGCCGACCGAGCCGAACAGCAGATGCCACAACCGCCAACGGCCGCTCGATCCGACAACGACCAGATCAGCTCGCCGGGACAAATCCTCCAGCGCGTCAACCGGATCGGTGAACTCCACTTGGGTGTTCAGCTGCGCGGGCGCGCCGTCCGAAGCGCTGTCCGTGGCGACACCGACGGCGTCATCGACAATCCGTTGGACGCGCCGGTGCGGCAATTCATGCTGGCCGAACACCGCCCATCGGGCCATCAGAGGCGACAACCGGGTGGAGGCGGCGTGCACCAGGGTCAGCGGTAGCGCACGGCGTTCGGCCTCCTGCGCTCCCCACCGCACGGCGGCCCGCGATGCCGCGGACCCATCCACTCCGACGACTATTCCGGCACCTGCTGTATTCGAAGACATAGTGGGCGCTGATTAGCCATCGCGCCTTTGCGTCAAACCCCTACGCGTCATCGTTTCTGGCTTGGTGTCAACGTGCCGCTGGGCCGCGCCGGTCAGCCGGCCGAACTGGCGTCCGCCTACGTGCTGCTTGCCTCTGACGACGCCAGCTACATCTCCGGGGCCCGAATTGCTGTCACTGGAGGCAAGCCCATCTTCTGAGGCAGCTCAACGCGTCCGGCTCAACGCGGGCGCCGCGCGGCCAGTACGCCGGCTCCGGCCATCCCCAGCGCGGTCGCGGCGACCAGACCCGGGTGCCGGGCCGCCCAGATCTGCGGGCTGTGCGCGTGTGAGGAGTCGTCGAACTCCCCGCGCGCCCCATGGTCGGTGGCGGCGTCCACCGGCTCCCACAGGTTGTGCTTCGCCTCGCCGTCGATGTATTCGCTGGTCTGTTGCGAGTCGTAGCCGGTGCGGGCCAGGTAGCGGTCGAGCAGCGGCGCGGCGAACTTCTGCGCCAGCAGCGTGGCCACGGTGCTGTCGCCCACCCAGTACTGCTTGTGACGCGGACGCGCGGCGGCTCGCAGCACGGTCCGAGCCACCAGCTCTGGTTGGTAGATCGGCGGCACCGGCTGCGGGTGCCGGGGCAGTCGGGAGAGCACCCAGGAGAACTGCGGGGTGTTGACCGCCGGCATCTGCACGATAGTGATGTTCACCCGGGACCCGTCGTGTAGCAGTTCAGACCGCACTGACTCGGTGAATCCGTTGATCGCGTGTTTGGCTCCGCAGTACGCCGATTGCAGCGGGATGGATCGCTCCCCCAGCGCGGAACCGACCTGCACGATGGTGCCGTGATCGCGGGGCTTCATCTTCGCCAGCGCCACCATGGTGCCGTAGACGAAGCCGAGATAGCAGACCTCGGTCACCCGTTTGAACTCCTCGGGCCCGATCTCGGTGAACGGGGCGAACACCGAAGTGAAGGCGACGTTGATCCAGGTGTCGATCGGACCGAACTCGGCTTCGACGCGATCGCCGGCGGCTTCGACGGCCGAATAGTCGGCGACGTCGGTCGGAATGGCCAGCGCAGCGCCGCCGGCCTGTTCGACATCGCTTGCCGCGCCGCGCAATCCCGCCTCGCCGCGAGCGAGTAACGCCACCTTGGCTCCGCGCTCGCCGTACAGCTGCGCGACGGCGCGACCGATGCCGGCGCTGGCTCCGGTGATGACGACGGTCTGAGTCATCGAACCCCCTTGTGTGTCGGTTTCTTCCCGGCCAGACGCTCGGCGAGCCGGGAGGCCAGTGCCATGATCGTCAACGCCGGGTTGGCCGAGCCCTGGGTCGGACACACCGAGCCGTCTGCGATGAACAGATTGGGCACCTCCCAGACCCGGTGGTCGGCGTCGACGACAGAATTCTCCGGTGCGGTCCCCATCCGGGCGCCGCCGATCAGGTGGGCGTAGCGCTGAATGGTCAGCACGTCCTGCGCCCCGGCCGCGTGCAGGATGTCGGTGATCACTTTGGTGGAGTACTCCATGTTCGCCTTGTCGTTGTCACACCGGGTGTAGTCCATTCGGGCCACCGGGATGCCGTAGCTGTCGGTTTCATCGGCCAGCGTGATCCGGTTGTCCGGCAGTGGCAGTAGCTCGTTCAGCACCCCGATCGTGCTCCAGTGGTTGTAGTCGCGCATGTATTCGCGCAGCGCCCGACCCCAGTGTCCGTCGGCAAGCACATGTTCGGCCCATCCGATGGGCAGTGGTGACACCGTCTGGATGGAGAATCCGCGGGCGAACCCCCGGGCGGCGTCGGTCTCGTAGAACTGTTCGCTGGACACCTCCGGCGGCGGTGCCTTGTACATCCGCAGCTCCTGCGACCAGCGGCCCGCGGTCTGGGCGGCGCCCTGCACCATGACGTAGCGCCCCACCATGTCGGTGTTGTTTCCCAACCCGTGCGGAAACCGAGGGCTGATCGAATTGAGCAGCAGCCGCGGGGTTTCGATCGAGTAGCAGGCGAACGCGACCACTTTGGCGCGTTGCAGGTGCTCGGTGCCGTGACGGTCGTAGTAGACGACACCGCGAGCTGCCCCGGTGTCGTCGAGCTCCACCCGGCAAGCCATGCACTCCGCGCGGATCTCTACCCCGTGGGCCAGCGCATCGGGCAGGTGGGTGACATAGGGGCTGGCCTTGGCGTTGACCTTGCAGCCCTGCAGACAGTATCCGCGATAGATGCAGTGCGGCCGGTTTCCGAAGGTGCCGTTGACGATTCCGACCGGGCCCACTCGCATCTCGATGCCCAGATTGCGCGCGCCCTCCCAGAGCTTTGACGCGGCCCCGGAGACCGGGTGCGGCGACGCCGGGTAGCGGTGGGGATAGCCCCAGGGCCAGTTCTGTCCTGCCACCGGCAGTTCGGCCTCCAGCACCTCGTAGTGCCGGCGGATGTCCTCGTAGTCGATGGGCCAGTCCACCCCGACCCCATCGAGGCTGCGGGTGCGCAGATCGCTGGGGTGGAACCGAGGGCAGTACCCGGCGTAGTGCACCATCGAACCGCCGACTCCGCGACCAGAGTTGTTCTTGCCCAACTCGATCGGGTCGGCCCCGCCGATGATGCGCTTCTGGGTCCAGTACAGCGCGTGGGAGCCGGCTTCATCGGAGACCCAGTCGGTGTCGGGATGCCAGAACGGGCCCGCTTCGATGATCACAACGCGCCAGCCCGCCCGTGCCAGGCGCTGCGCCAGCACCGATCCGCCGGCCCCGGCACCGACGACTACCAGATCGACTTCGTCGTCTGTTGCATAGCGGCGCATGGTCTTCTCGCCGGGCAGTTGGCGCGACTGCACGTCCAGCAAGAACCGTGAGTCGTTGTCGGGAGGGCCCAGCGACCCCTTGAGCAGGCCCCGCCAGAAATCGCCCACTACGATTCCTCTTCTTGCACCAGTTCCACCGGGTCTTTGGCGACGGCACCGCGGGTTTCGAACGGTTCCTGCACCGCCGACGGTCCGCTCGGACCGCCTAAACGCATGAAGCCGCGCGGGTAGGCCGGCCCCCCGAAACCGATCTCGTTCCACGCCCATGGATGGGAGTAGAACCCCGTCAGCATCATCCGCATGCACACCGACCAGGCCCGGTTCACGTTGAGCTGTGACCAACTTCCGCCCTGCAGTTGGCCACGGGAAAACTGCCCCACCAGCGCCAGTTGGCTGGGCACGTCGGCCAGTGCCAGCGACGCCTTGCCGTACTGCGCGCTGGCGGCCTCGTCCAAGCCGCGGAGCACCAGATGCCAGGTGTCGCGATCATCAGGCATGTCCGCGTACTGATATCCGTCGAGTTGCCCGTCGGCGAGTTTGGCGTCGACGAACTCGGCCACCGGAACGCGAGGTTCGCTGTCTTGCGCCAGCACAATGTCGCAGAACGCCCGCAGCGTGGGTTCCTCCTCGGCGGTGAAGAATCGCAGCGGGCCGGGCGGATCCAGCCGGGCCAGCACTACCTTCCGGGTGGCCGCATCCCAGCTGTCTTGCGTCTCGAGCACGTCGAAGTCCGGGTAGCGGCCGATCATCTGCGGTGTGGTTCCGCGGCGTTGCTTGGGCAGCCACGACGGGTGCGGAGGCTGGCGATCTGCCCGCCGATTCGGCAGGTGATCGGGTCGCGAGGTGTCCGCCATGGGCACCTCAGCGTTCGCGGCGCAGCACCGCGGCCAATAGGCCCATCCCGCCAACCATGGCCATCAGGCCGGGCGCTGCGATCGGCGGCCCCATCGGGACGTTGTAGGACGCCATCTTCCAGCCGCCGGGCTTGCGAGCCACCCCGCGAGCATGCAGGTACTCACCCAGCAGACCGTTGGCGGCGTACACCCCCGCGGTCAGCGGCAGCCAGCGCTTGGCCCAGCGGCGCGAGAACACGCCACCGATCCCGGCGACCACCACCGGCGGCGTGACCAGAACCGGGCTCCACATCCACTTGTTGCCGAACCCGGCCTTGTAATGCTCAAGATAGATTTCCGCGGTCGTGACCATCGCGGCGACCGCCGTCAGCGCCGACAAAGACCTTTCGAAGCGGCCATGCGCGACATTGCGCAACATCCGATCGACGATATCGCCAGCTTCGCCGATCCATTCCTCGTGGCTACCCACCCGCACACCGGACTCGCCTGTTTCCAGCAACATCATCTGCGCACCCCCGTTCCGTTCGCCGATGTACCGCTGAACCCGGCGATACCCCGGCCCCGTGGCGACCAAACAACGTCCGGACTGATTTCCAGGTTTGGACAACCGTCGAACGGGGAACTGATCGGGTACAGATGAATGGAGGACGGATGCGATTCGGTGGACTGGCCGGGGCAGTTGTGCTGATCTGGCTGCTAATCGGCGTGTTTGCGGCATGGCAGCGCGACTACTTCCACGGGAGCCAAACCAGTTGTGCTAATGCCGGAACGATCGCTGTCACGACGTTGGCAGGTCCTTTGAACTACCTCGGGTTCAACCCGGTGGTGTCCGACTGTCATTTGCCGCAACCCTCATCGTTGGGTGCGGTCGGTTTGATTGTTTAAGAAAGGGATTGGTGATGATTGCCCTCGGAGTGATCCTGCTCATTCTGGCGCTCATTTTCAAGATCAACATCCTGTGGACGATCGGCGTCATTCTGCTGGTTGTCGGCGCGGCACTGTGGATTCTGGGGGCGGTCGGTCGCCCGGTCGCGGGTCGGCGTTACTGGTATTGAGCCGACTGCGGCGTGCCCACACCCCGTCGGGCGTGCTTCGAACAGTAGGCCTGGGGTGGCTCTGCGGCCCGTTCACGTCGGATGACAGGGGCACATGCGATGACTGTCGGTGCCGGCACTGATCGCGGTGTGTTCCGTCATATCGCGCTGTTGTACCGGTCACCGCAGGAGTATCTGGACTACCTGGTGCCCTACGTCACCGACAGCGTGGCCGCCGGAATTCCGGTCTTGGTGGCGGTGCCAGAACCCAACCTGTCGCTGCTTCGTGACGCCCTGCCCGCCGGAGCAGTCGAGTCGGTGAGCCTGTCCGATATGGCCCAGGTTGGGCGTAACCCCAGTCACATACTGGGCGGTGTCATGGAGGCGTTCGCCGCCCGACACCCGTCGGGACCGGTACGGATGGTCGGCGAGCCGGTCTGGAGCGGTCGGTCGAAGCTGGAGTATCCGGCCTGCGTGCAGCATGAGGCGCTGGTCAACGAGGCGTTCGCCGGCCGGGATATCACCGTGCTCTGCCCGTACGACGCAGCAAGTCTGGACGCCGACATTCTCGTCGACGCTGAGATCACCCATCCAAGGCTGGGCCGTTTCGGACACCCGGAGCGCAACAGCGCCGGCTTCGCGCCCGAGGCCGCGTGGACGCGCTATAACGAGCCGCTGCCCGGCAGCCCCATGGCGGCGAGCTATACCCTGCACCGGCTCACCGACCTGGCCGGCGCCCGCAAATTCTCCGCCAAGTACGCCCGCTGGTTCGGATTCTCGACCGCCGGCATCGCAGACCTGCAGCTGATCGTCAACGAGCTGGCATCCAACAGCCTGCAACACGGACTAGGCCCCTGCACTCTGTTGCTGTGGGCGGCGGACGACCAATTGATCTGTCAGGCACGCGATGCCGGCCGCATGACCGACCGGCTGGCCGGCCGGCGGGCGATCGTCAACGACTACGACCACGGATGCGGACTGTTCGTGGTCAATGCAACCGCGGACCTGGTACGTATCCACACCGCGGCGAGCGGTACCACGGTGCAGGCGCATCTACGAATGAGGAAGTTGGCGTGATGGGGGCGTATCGGGCGGACCGGACGGGCGAGTACGGCCATATCGGTTGGGAATACCAGGACCATGCTGATTTCCTGCACCGCGCGGCAGAGTATGTCGCGGACGGTCTGAACCTCGACCAGCGAGTCGCCTACGTCGGCGCGGACGATCCGGCCACCATGCGAGCCGCCTTGGCCGCCGCCGGGCTGGGAAGTGGCTCGCGAGAGGTACACGTAAAGACCGTGCCGGAGCACTACCTGTTCCGCGGTGATGTCGTCGACGCTGAGCGCATGACCGAACGCTATGCGGCGGCAGCGGTCGCCGCAGTCGCTGCCGGCTACAGCGGCCTTCGGCTCGTCATCGATGTCACGCCCGTGGTGCGCACACCCGCACAACGCGACGCCCAAGCGGCCCTGGAATTCCTTGGAGACCGGCGAATCTCCACCCTGCCGGTCGCGGCGATGTGCGGTTACAACGTCGCTGAACTCGGTGATGCCGCGGCCGGGCTGTTGTGTCTGCACCCGGCGGCCGGCCCGAGCGCGGTGCCGTTCCAGTTGTATGCCCAGCCCGCTGGGCGCAACGCCATCGCACTAGCCGGCACACTCGACGCCGCCAGCGAGCCGCTATTCCTCACCACCTTGCAGCGGGTCCTGCCGCTGCTGTCCCAGGACGTCCTCGAGATCGACGCGCGGGAACTGGAATTCGTCGGGCACCGGCAACTCTGCCTGCTCGACCGCTACTGCGCCGCCCACGGCCGAACAGCGCTACTGCGCAGCGATCGGGCAGTCGTGCACCGGCTGGTCAGCCTCCTGGACTTCGCCAACGTTCGCATCGAGACGACGGCGTGACGCTTATCGCCCAGTGGTACCTGATCGGCCTCTCGGCCGGCGAGGCCCGCTGCCGGGGAGAGCACTGACGGCAGCGGGGCCTCGTCGAGCCCTGCGGTGACATCGCTTGCAGCTCAGCGTACTTCGCTGCCACATCGGTGGCTATGCGCACGCAGGCCCCGGTCTGCGTCGAACGCACTCACAATAGTCGGATAGCTGTGAGCGACGCACGTGTCACCGCCCGCCGTTGATCGCCTAATACCATCACCTCCCTTTCCGACAACCATTTGACGAAGGCCGTCGCCCGGCCCCTCTCGATCAGACGTCAATGGCCCGCTCGCCGTGGCCACTCGCGATCTTGATCCGCCGGGGCTTCGCCTTCTCGGCGACCGGAATTGTCAACCTCAGCACGCCGTCTTGATAGCTGGCCTGGATCTGGCTGGCGTCCAGATTGTCGCCGAGGAACAGTTGGCGGCTGAACACACCGCGTGGCCGTTCCGCGGACACCATCTCGCGGTTCTGGTCCAGCCCAGGACGCTCGGCATGCACCGTCAGCACGTTGCGTTCGACATCGAGATCGAGGGAATCCTCTGCCACCCCAGGCAGGTCGAACTCGACGATGAACTGGTCACCGTCACGCCAGGCATCCATCGGCATGACCGCCGGCCGTGCCGCGGTGCCCAGCACCTGCTGGGTCCAGCGGTCGAGATCACGGAACGGGTCGGTACGCATCAACATCATCTCCACCTCCTTGAACTGCGGCAGATCATCTATGTCCACCGACATAGATTTTTATATAGCAGCTGTGGTAGCTTTGCGCAAGCGGAGTCCGAAGATTTTCCTACGAGTGGAAGCGACGAGCAGTGGCCGACGCGATGAATGCCCGGTCCGGGCTTGGGGTATACGGCATCTCGGTGGCAGCTGAGTTGTCCGGAATCGGTCCGCAGACCTTGCGGCTCTACGAGAGCCGCGGCCTGCTGACCCCGGCGCGCACCGCGGGCGGGACGCGTCGCTACAGCGATGACGATATTGCGCGGCTTCGACGGATCACGGAGCTGGTAGACATCGGCATCAACGTGGCGGGTATCGGGCAGATCCTGGGCCTAGAAGCACGTAACGCCCGGTTGGAGTCCGACAACAGCAGACTGGAATCCGACAACACCCGGCTCAAATCGGACAATTCCCAACTGAAAACGGACTATGCACTGCTCGCCGCCCAACGCGCGGACCCACCCCGAATGCGGAAACGAAAGGGTTATGATGACCAACCCTGAACGGCTACCAGCGACCGAAGAAGTCCCGGAAGCAGATCTCGCCGAACAGCGCATCGCCGTCGACGCCAGCGACGACGACCGACTGGATCCGACCGTCCTAGCTAACGCCGGCGACGCCGACGCCAATCCGGCGGACGTGATCGATCAGGCCATCAGCGTTCCGCTGCCCGAGGAAGACTACGACGCCGACCGGTAAGTCGGCCCGCCCGGCAGCTATTCGGCCTTGACGACCTCGGCCTCGGCACGGCGAGAGGACCGGTTCCGGCGGCGATGACTGGTGTCACATAACGGGTAGTTGCCGCTGCGCCCGCACGTGCAGATGGCCACCATGAACCGATCCGATTCGACCACTCCATCGGGCGTCTCGATGCGCACCGGCCCCGACACCAGCACCGGGCCGTTGCGGACCGGCTTCACCAGGCGCGTACCGTCGCCGCTCACGGCTTGTCCGCCCGGATCACCACCAGCTGCTCTTCCCGGCAGCCGCGGGGCATCCGCCCGGTTCGTTCCAGCCAGTCGGCGCGCGATGAGAGCACTGGGCCGAACGGAATCCATTGGGACGCCACCACCTTGGCATCCATACCGCTTTCTCGTAACACCTTCAGCGACCGGCCGGCGTCTGCCAGTGCGGACTGTACAAGCAGCACCGAACCGCCGCTGCGTAGCAGCGTGGTGGCCGCGCGGCACAGCGGGTCGAGGATGACCCGGCCATCGATGCCGCCGTTCCACGACCACTCCGGGCCGCCCGCGGCGGGGATTTGGCCGCTGTGGCGCGGGCTGGGCACATAGGGCGGGTTGGACACGACCAAGTCGAAGGGTTCGCAGGCCAGCGCGCCGGTCCACGGGCCGTGCCGGATATCCACCTCGACTCCCGCGGCACGAGCGTTGTCCCGCGAACAGCGCACGGCGCGCGGGCAGATGTCGTACGCGGTGACGCTGTCGGCGCCCAGTTCAGCAGCCGCGATCGCCACCACCCCGGACCCGGTGCACAGATCGAGTACCCTGCTCCGCCGGGCCAGGCCCGAGGATTCCATCGTGTCGATCAGCAGGTGCGAATCCTGCTGCGGGGCATAGACGCCCGTATGGGTCAGCAACTGAGGCCTGCTAGGGCAGGTAGCGGTGATGGGGTTCACTTAGCCGGTTTACCCGGCCACAGCGGCGGACAAACGCCGATGATGATCACGCGCGGACTGCAGGCACTGCTCAGTCCACGTTCGCGGGCATACCCGATCCGCGTCGCGGGTAGTCATCATCGATGACCTTGCGCGCAGCTTCCGCGATCCCGATCGAGTCCGTGACCGTCTCGGCCTACGCGATCCCCACCGACGCCCCGGAGTCCGACGGTACGCTGAGCTGGGACTCCACCACCTTTGTGCTGGTCAGCGTCCGCGCCGGCGGGCTCGTCGGAACCGGCTACACCTACGGCGGAACGGCGGTGGCCACCGTGGTGGAAGCCAAGCTGGCCGGCGTTATTACCGGCGAGGACGCGTTGCAACCGCCGGCCCGGTGGGCCGCGATGCAGCACGCGGTGCGCAACCTGGGCAAACCGGGCGTGGTCGCCGAGGCGATCTCGGCGGTTGACATCGCACTGTGGGATCTACGGGCCCGCCTGCTCGATGAGCCGCTGGTCATCACCCTCGGCGCCGTCCACGACACCACCCCGATCTACGGCAGCGGCGGATTCACCTCCTATGCCAACGACATCTTGTGCGAGCAGTTGTGCGGCTGGGCAGACGCCGGCATCCCCCGGGTCAAGATGAAGGTGGGTCGCGACCCGGATGCCGACGCCAACCGGGTGTCGGCGGCGCGCGCCGCGATCGGCGACGGGATCGAGTTGTTCGTCGACGCCAACGGCGCCTACCACCGCAAGCAGGCCCTGTGGTGGGCTCATCGCTTCGCCGATTTCGACGTGCGGTGGTTCGAGGAACCGGTCAGCTCTGATGATCTTGAGGGCCTGCACCAGCTGAGTCGCAACGGGCCGCCCGGGATGGACATCGCCGCCGGAGAATACGGTTACCACCTGCCATATTTCGAGCTGATGCTGGCCGCCGGCGCGGTGGACTGCCTGCAGGCCGACGTCACCCGTGCGCTCGGTATCACCGGTGTGCTCAAAGTCGGTGCGCTCTGCGACGCCCGCGGCGTCGACCTGTCGCTGCACTGCGCGCCGCAGATCAGCGCTCAGGTCGGCACGGCACTGTGGCATCTGCGCCATCTGGAGTACTTCCACGACCATGTCCGGATCGAAGGGCTGGCCTTCGACGGTGTGATCACCCCCGAGCCCGGCGGGGTGCTACGCCCGGACCGCACCTCCCCCGGACACGGGCTGAGCGTCAAACAGGTCGACCTCGACGAGTTCCGCGTCGCCTGAATCCGAAGGCAGCGGCTGCTATCCCAGCCGCGAGGCGCAATTGCTTTTCCAGCCCGATCACGTTGACCCGGTCTACCGCCGCCATCCCCGCTACGAACCGGGTGTCCGGCCGGGCGGGAACCTGCCCGGTATGGCGATGTTTGAGCAAACTCATTCGTCGTCCGTGTCGCGCAGGTCGCGCACCGCCTGCCTGGCCGACTCGGTGAACTCGTGGATCTTCTGCTTGGCGTTCTTGGTGGCGATGTTGACGCGGTCCGGGTCTTTGATCATCGCCTTAGCGGTGTTCTTCGCGATGTCCATCCGGATCTGCGGCGGCACCGGTGCGATATCCGGGTCGACGACCACCTCCAGCACCACCGGGGTCGAGGCGGCCAGCGCCTGATCCCAGGCATGCCCGATGTCCTTCGGGTCGTCGCAGCGGATGCCGGTCAGCCCCAGCAGCTTGGCAAACTCGGCGTACGGCACATCCGGAATGCTTTGTGAGCCTTCGAATTTCTTCTCCCCGCCCATCGCCCGCTGCTCGAAGGTAACCTGGTTGAGGTCCTGGTTGTTGAACACGCAGAAGATCAGCGGGCCTTTGGACAGCCGCTCTTTATACCGCTTGACGGTGATCATCTCGGCCATGCCGTTCATCTGGAAGACCCCGTCGCCGACCAGGGCGATCACCGGCCGGCCCGGGTGCGCCAGCTTGGCGGCGATCGCATACGGCGTGCCGGGTCCCATGGTGGCGAGATTGCCGGCCAGCGACGCGGCCATTCCCGGCCGTAGCCGCAGATGCCGAGCCCACCAGTTGGCCACCGAGCCGGCATCGGTGGTGATGACGGAGTTGTCGGGCAGCCGCTTGGACAGCTCATGCACCACCAGCTCGGGGTTGAGCGGGCTGGCCTTGTCGTGGGCCCTCTTGTCGAGCACCCGCCACCACTCCTGCACTTCGCCTTCGATCTTCTTCCGCCAGGACCGGTCGTCTTTGCGCTTGAGCAGTGGAATCAGCTCTTGAAGGGTGTCTTTGGAGTCGCCGATCAGATTGGCATCCATCGGATACCGGACTCCGATCATCCGGCCGTCGTGGTTGATCTCCACACCCCGACACTGGCCCTCCTTGGGAAGCCATTCGGAATAGGGGAAGCTGGAGCCGATCATGAACAGGGTGTCGGCGCCCGACATCATCGCTTCGCTGGCCGTGGATCCCAGCAGCCCGATCGGACCGGTCACATAGGGCAGATCATCGGGCAGCGAGGCCCGCCCCAGCGAGGTTTTGGCGACCCCGGCGCCAAGCAGCTCGGCCACCTGCACCACTTCGTCCGACGCGTCGGCCGCGCCGGCGCCGATCAGAATCGCCACCTTCTCGGCGTCATTGAGGATGTCGGCGGCCTTCTGCAACTCCGGTTGCGCCGGAAGCATCCGTGACCGGGACCAACCGACACTGCTGAACACCGCGCCGTGCATCCGTGGCGGCGACGGCACCGCGTCCTCTTCGGCGACGTCCTCGGGCAGGATGATGGTGGCGACCGTCCGATTGGTCAGCGCCACCTTGCAGGCCCGGTCTACCAGGTGGCGCGCCTGTACCGGCGCCATGCAGGTTTGGATGAAGTCCGACGAGACGTCTTTGAACAACGACATCGGGTCGATCTCCTGCTGGAAAGCCGCACCCAGCGACATCCGCTTCTGCTGGCCGACGATCGCGACCACCGGCTGGTGGTCGAGTTTGGCGTCATAGAGCCCGTTGAGCAGGTGGATCGCGCCACCACCGGACGTGGCGAGACAGCAGGCGAGTTCGCCGGTGAATTTGGCATGGCCGGTGGCCATGAACGCACCCATCTCCTCGTGGCGGGGCTGGATCAGCTCCGGGTCCCCGTTGGCGCGATCCAAGGCGCCCAGCATCGAGAGGATGCCGTCACCGGGATACCCGAAGATCCGGTGCACCCCCCACTGACGGAGCCTGTCGAGGATGAAATCCGCGGTTTTCGGCATTGGTTGCTCCCTTCAACACGACACGGTTACCCGCCCCTTGTTTTGTCAAACGGCGGGGTGCACCAGCGGTGTCCCACCTCTGGTCACGGCGTCGCGGGCCACCCGCAGGTCGTCGACGAACGCTTGGTAAGCCTGTGCATGCTGGTCGCTGCGGTCGCGCAGCACCGCCGAGGGATGGACGGTGGCCAGGACCCTGGGCCGACCGTTGGAACCCGCCAGACCAGGCAGGCACCGCAGCTCACCGCGCCCGGTCGAGACACGGAACGACGCACCCAGCAGCGACTGCGCCGCCGTGGCGCCCAGGCAGATCACCACTTCTGGCCGCACCGAGTCGATCTCAGCGATCAACCACGGCCGGCACGCCACCACCTCGGTGCGGCCGGGCTTCTGGTGGATCCGGCGTTTGCCCTCGCGGCGAGTGAACTTGAAGTGCTTGACCGCGTTGGTCACATACATCTGCGCCGGGTCAATGCCCGCGTCGCGCACCGCACGGTCCAACAACCGCCCGGCCGGGCCGACGAAAGGGTGACCCTCGAGATCTTCGTGATCGCCCGGTTGCTCACCGACCAGCATCAGCGGCGCACCCCGGCGCCCCTCACCGAACACGGTTTGGGTCGCGTCACGGTAGAGCGTGCAACCGCGGCACTGGGCAGCCGCGTCACGCAGCGCGCCCAGCGTCCGCCGCTCCGGTAGGTAGCGCTGCGCCCCAGGCTCTTTCACCGCTACCATTACGCCGACTCCGCGAGCTCGGGCGCGATCTCGGATTCCCAGAAGGCGAAGAAGCTCTCCTGGTCCGCTCCGATCTGCTGAACGTATACCTCGTCGAAACCGGCGTCGGCGAACTCGCGGATTCGGTCCAGATACGGCTTCGCGTCCGGCCCAGCAGGAACTGATCGTTCCACTGCCTCGGCGGTCACCAGGCTCGACGCCTGCTCGAAATGCGCTGGCGTGGGCAGGTTCTGACCTAGTTCGCCGGGAAGCTGCTCAATCGGCCAGGTGGCGTGCGCGGTACGCACCGCATCCTCTTTCGATGCTCCGTAACAGACTTTGAACCCCGCTTGAGCGGGCTTGCCCACACCGCCGGCGTGATGGAACTCCGAAACTAGCTCCGCCGCCGGCATGCTGCACTGGTAGCCGTCGCCGATCCGGCCCGCCAGCCGCGCCGAGTGCGGACCGTAGCCCGAAACATAGATGGGAGTCTGCCGTGGCGGCAGTGTGTAGAGCCGGGCGTTCTCCACGGTGTAGTAACGCCCGTGGTGGTTGACCTGCGCGCCGGTGAACAGTTCACGGATCACCGCGACCGCCTCGTCGAGCATGCCGCGCCGGATGGCGGCCGTGGGCCAGCGGCGGCCGGTGATGTGTTCGTTCAACGCCTCGCCGGTACCGACCCCCAAGGTGAAGCGGCCGTCGAGTAACGCGGCACTGGTCGCTGCCGCCTGCGCGATGACCACCGGATGGGTCCGCACGATCGGGCAGGTGACCGCGGTGGTGATCGGCAGCGTGCACGCCTGCGACAGCGCGCCGATGACCGACCACACGAACGGACTGTTGCCCTGCCGGTCGTTCCAGGGATGGAAGTGATCGGAGATCCACAGCGCCTCGAAGCCCGCCTGCTGCGCCTGGACAGCTTGGCGAACCAGCTCGTTGGGAGGGAACTCCTCGCACGACAACGCATAACCCAGAGTCGTCATGAGTCATGACATACCCGTCGTGGCGGGGGCTAATCGTGGTCAGCGGTTCGGAATCATCTTCGCGCGTCCAGAGCGCGAGCCTGAGCATCAACATCGCCGGCGTACCTGCCGCGCTCAGATCCGTTGCCCACGCAGGCCATTCCGGCGCCACCGACCGGGACTGTGGATTTCACCGCGCCCGCAGACCCGGGTGGCAGCGTGTCGGCGAGCCGAGCCAACGCACGTTCCACGGCACACAGGTCAGCGCCGCCGTCTTCGCACGCAAGGTCGCTATCGGCAATCGCAGATAGTCCGGCGGCGAAGCGGCGGGGCCAGATGGAAGACGGCGTCCCACCGGCCCGAACCGGGCCGGGTCGGCAAAGAGCAGCCGCACACACAGCCGGCTGCCGAGAAACTCCGCACCGCCGGTGATCAGTACCCGCCCCAGCGCCCGCATGGCAACCGCATCCGGATGGGCCCGACCCCCCGATCGGGCCCATCTCGGGTCGGCGTCAGGCCTTGCTGGTCCAGATCAGCACGTCCTGGACGCCGTCGTTGTAGACCACTCCGTCCGGCGGTGGGCCGGTGACATCGAAGTAGATCTTGCCGTTGGCGGCAGCCCCCTGGCCGATCGGCCCGGGATTGATGCCGCCGGGCGTCGGCACCGTGTTGATCACGCGGTAGGTCTCACTGTTGGCCGCCCTGGCGTTGAAGTCCGCGACGACCGGGGTCACCGTTCCGCGGTCGGCACGCGCGGTCACGTCGGCTTGATACAGCTTGCCCCGGGGCTGGTAGCCCGGAATGGTGATGTTGGCCGGCCCCAAGTTGCTGACCGTGTAGGACGTTGCCATCGCCCCATCATTGAGCTGTTCGGGCGTGCCGAACGGTTGGATCGCCGGCTCGGCCATGGCGGTGGTCGCGGAGAAAACACTCACCGCGGCGATTCCTGCCGCGCCGGCGGCCGTCTTGGCTGCAGCCTTGGAGAGCTTCACTTCTGACTCCTTCCATCGAGTCGATATTTCAGTGGCGGTCCGCTTTGCTGGAACACACCTGCCGCAACGCGTACCCTGCCCGGCCGACGGGGAAACCCGGTGGTAGTTGCGCAGCGTCTGGAAATTGTGGATAGTTACGTCGCTCGGGCGTTCAGGATGCAGCGCCAGTCTGGATCGTCCGTGCGCTCATTCCTGCGATTCCAGGCTGCGGTTTGCCCGCCGGCCGTTGGAATCAGCTCATACTGTTGGAGTACGAGAAGGCGGGTATGCGGTGGTCGGGGATGTCAACGCGTCGTTCACGACGCCAATGGGCGATGACTCCGAGATCCACAGTGATCTCGATCTGGTAGTCGGCCACGGCGAGCCGCAGCGGGTCGGCCGGTTCCATTACTGGCTTGGCGAGCAGCGCTGGGAGTGGTCGGATACGGTCGCCCGCATGCACGGCTACGAGCCGGGCACGGTGTCACCCAGCACCGAGTTGCTGCTGCAACACAAACATCCCGAGGACCGCGCCGAGGTGGCCGCGGTGCTCGAGCGTGTCGTGCAGGGCGAGCCGTTCAGCAGCCGGCACCGGATTATCGACACCGCTGGGCAGGTGCACTGGGTGATCGTGGTCGGGGATCGCATGCTCGACGACCACGACACGGTGACCGGCACGGCCGGCTTCTATGTGGACGTCACCGATGTGTTGCAGGCCGACGTCAGCGCTGCGGTCTCCGAGGTCGCCCAGTCACGTGCGGTGATCGAGCAGGCCAAGGGCGTGCTGATGGTGGCGTACGGCATCTCCGCCGAGCGCGCGTTCGACATTCTGGTGTGGCGCTCGCAGGAGACCAACATCAAGGTGCGCGACCTGGCAGCCCGCTTCCTGGCCGCTTACACCGGCAGGCTGCCGGCCGCTGCGCTCTCCGATCTGGACCACACTCTGTTGACCGTTACCTGAACACCGCGCGAAGACTACGCTCAATCGCACCGCCCGCTGAGGTTGCCTGTGCAGTCGGAGTGGGTAGCCACCTGAAGGTGGAGAGTGCGATGGCAGGGAACCCCAGTCCCCTCAACGTTGTCGGCGTAGGCGCGTCGGCCGGCGGGGTGGAGGCACTGAAGAGCTTCGCGGCAGCGTTGCCGAAGAGCTTGCCCTGCGCCGGTCTGGTAGCCCTGCACATTCCACCGGGAGCGCCCAGTGTGCTCGCCCGGATCCTGGACCGGGCCGGCCCGCTGGCGGCAGAGACCGCGACCCCGGGGACCCCCATAGAGCACGGCAAGATCTACGTCGCCGCGCCCGGCCACCACCTCCTAGCCGACGACGGGCGGATGGCGCTGTCGGAAGGTCCCACCGAGAACGGGCACCGACCCGCCATCAACGCGCTGTTTCGGTCCATCGCGCTGGCCCACGGCCACCGTGCTATCGGAGTGCTGCTGTCCGGAGTACTGGACGACGGGGTGGTGGGGTTGGCCGCCCGCCGATCGCGCGGCGGGGCGACGATCGCCCAATCGCCCACTGACGTAATGCTCCCGACCATGCCGAACAACACGATCAACGCAGGCATGGTCGAACAACAGGCGCCGGCGGCACGGATCGGCGACCTGCCTGGAGAAGGTCAAACTGTCGTGCCGGCTCGCCGACCAGGTCCGCCCCGGCATCTTGAGCGACCACTACGAGGTACTGGCCCGCGAGGCCGAACACGCCACCTCAGTCCTCGGCCGGCGGTTGGCCGCCGTCTACGGTGCGCAGGAGGACGGCCCTGAGTAGCGCACCGAGTCAGCTGACGGTGACAGTGGCCGCCGTCGCAGGTGTGTGTCTGTTGACTGCTACCGGGACATTGGACAGCAGCAACTATCTCGAGCTGCGCGACAGCGTGATCAAGGCGGCGCTCGACGAACCCCCCGCCGTGCTGGTCGACGTCAGCCGGCTCGATGTCCCGGCGCCCTCGGCGTGGTCGGTGTTCACCAGCGCTCGCTGGCATGTCAGCACCTGGCCGGATATTCCGATCCTGCTGGTTTGTCCGCAACCGAAGGTGGCCGCCCGGATCTCGAGCACCGGCGTGACCCGCTACGTCGCGGTGCATGCCGATGTCGAGTCCGCGGTGGCGTCGCTGGCGGAGGGCCCGTATCCACGGCGCCGAGCTCGTATCGCCCTCTCGCATTCGCTGAGCAGTCTGCGCAGGTCCCGTGACTTCGTGGCCGAGTGGCTGACCAACTGGTCGCAGGTCCCGGTGATCCCCACGGCGAAAGTGGTTGTCGACGTGCTGGTGGAGAACGTGCTCTGCCATACCGACAGTCCACCGGTGCTATTGCTGGAATACGCCGGCTCCACAGTCACTGTCGCGGTCCAGGACACCAATTCCAGCCCGGCGATGCTCCGCGAAGGCGTTGGCGGCGGCCCCGAGTGGCCCTCCGGCCTGGCGGTGCTCAGTGCCCTGTGCAGCGCCTGGGGCAGCAGCCCCACGCGGAGCGGCAAGACGGTGTGGGCGATGCTCGGCCCGGAGGACCGGCTTTGACCTTCACCGACCCGGACCGTCCCGCGAGTAGTGTGTGCGTCAGCGCACATTCTCCGCGCGGCCGGGGCGAGATGGACGGGCAGAACGAAGGGTTGGACGAGGCGTTCGCGGGCCCTGTTGTGATACCTGCGAGACTCCCGGGGCTTCGACTTTACGACGCCAAAGCCGTCGAATCGGTGCCCGGAGCATCTGGACCGCTACTGCGACCAGGTCAACCGACGGTACATCTTTCACAAAGACTTGCGCCGCGGGTGATCTTCGGTCGCGACGACCTGGTCAGGGACGCGCCGGTCTCGCGGGTGGACCTGTTGTTGTGCCGCAACACCTTGATGTAAATGAAAGCAGAGATGCAACGTAATGTGTTGGGCCGCTTGCATTTTGCATCGTCAGCGCAGGGAACCCAGTTTCTCGGCCACGTCGAGATGCTGCTGAGCCACAGCGATCGTTTCCCCCTGAGCCTCAAGCATCGGATCTTCCGCGAGGTGGCCGGCTCGTACAGCGGCCTGGATCACTACGACCCGGCGGCGTCGACGTACGAGCGGCACGGTCAGCTTGCCGGTCTGGTGACGTTGCGGGAATTGGCATTTCGAGCAAGGCCGGTGGCGCAGATCGTGGCGACCGGCGAGGACACCCTGGTGGTAATCACCCATTGTTCGGGGTCACCGCTATCCCCGCAGCCAACTCGGCGCGTCGCAGCTGCAGCTCCTGGGCCCGCAGACGCGCCAGCTCGCCGCGTGCAACCGCCGCCGACGGGCTCATCGATGACTCACCACCTGCTGTGCCACGCCGGCTAACGGGGTGTTGGAGTTCTGCGACAGTCGCTTGAGCAGCTCGAAGGCCTGCAACGCGTCGATGCCGAACCGCTCCATCAGCATGCCTTTTGCTTGACCGATGACGTCGCGGGAGGCCAGCGCACTGCGGAACTGTTCGTCGCGGCGAACCATGTGCCAGGCCAGCGCGGCGTGGGTCGCCAGGATCAAACCCAACTCCACCGCGTCATCGTCGAAAGCGTTGTCGGTCTGGGAGTAGAAGTTCAGTGCGCCGGTGCTGCCTTCACCGGTGAACAGTTCGAACGCCAGGATGGACCGAATCGGTGTCGTGGCCGCGACCTCCCGGCAATACGACGGCCAGCGCTCCTCAGAGCAGACGTCATCCAGGCGAACCACATGCTGTTTCCAGGCCGCGGCCAGACACGGCCCCTCGCGCTGCTTCCGCTGAATGTCGTCAAGCGCCGCCGGGTACGGGTCGGTGGCCGACAGGGTATGCACCTCACCGGTCGACGTGGTGAGCGTGACACCGGCATGCTGAGCACAGGGCATATGTGCCAGCAGGTTCACCAATAGCTCATCCAGCGCGCCCTCGGGTTCGACGCCCGAGCGCTGATTCAAGGTCTGCACCAGGTCCGCCACGTCGCGCATCATGTCGTTGCGGCTCGTCACCGCCATGTCGTCGCTCCGCCCATCTTCCCCAATAGATGCATCCATGTTCCTCCGATCATCCAGCCGCAGCAACCACTTCCAACGTTGCGTACGCCGATCCGGGCCGGAACCAAGCGGCTTGCCAGATAACGCTCAGGTGTTACACGGAGCGGGGGCCATCCCCGCGCCCCGGACGCCCGGGCCGCGATGCGCCCCGGCCCTGCTGGACGACCGTATCGAGCATGCCTCCCACCGCCGACGCCCCCACCGGAACCCCGCGCGCCACCGCCTCCAGTGGCACGATGCCGAAGGGCTCGTACCAGGGCGTACAGGCAACGACATCGGCAGACCGCAGCAGCGCTGGCATATCGGCGCGGGCGATGGGGCCGTACAGTGACACCCGTTCTGCGACAACGGGTTCGGCGGCCATCCTAAGCAGCCGGCAGGCTTCCGGAACGGTGTCGAGTTCGGCCCGCGGGGGCCCGCCGGCGATCACCAACTCGGCGCTGGGCACCGTGGTCAGTACCTCTATCACCGTGTCGAATCCCTTGCGTGGGAAGAACCTGCCAACCGCCACGATGCGCGGGCGACCCGCGTGGGCCGTGGTCGGACCGTGCAATGTTCGGAAATCATTGCGATCTTCACGGCAGTACTCCCCCGCTACTCCCGGCGCGGCATTGCGCCTCGATGACCTCATCCCACTGCCGCAGGAATCGGTCGAGACCGAAGTGCTCCATGGCGTAGTTACGGGCCGCCTTGCCCCTGTCTCTTATACACAT
>NZ_JRMM01000025.1:0-37096 GCF_000972905.1 Mycobacterium sp. UM_Kg27 | reverse complement strand
ATGTGTATAAGAGACAGGGTTTACAGCGCGCAGCCGACGAGCACCGGCTCGGGATGCAGGGTGATGCCGAACGCATCGCGCACCCCGTCCCGCACGATGCGGGCCAGGCTCACGATGTCGGCGGTAGTGGCGCCACCCCGGTTGGTCAGTGCCAGGGCATGTTTGGTGGACAGGCGCGCCGGCGCATCCGGCCCGGGGTAGCCCTTGCCGAAGCCGGACCGCTCCACCAGCCAGCCGGCGGCCAGCTTCACCCCATCGGGAGCTTCCCAATGCGGCACCGAACCGTCCTCCCGATCAGCCATGCTGCGGTAGACATCTTGCGGCACAACAGGGTTGGTAAAAAACGAACCGACGCTCCAGGTGTCGTGGTCATTCGCATCGAGCACCATGCCCTTTGCCGCGCGCAGCGCGAGCACCGCGGCGCGCACCGCCGCCGGGTCGCGGCACTCGCCCTCGACGGCCTGCAGCGCAGCAGTCAACTCGCCGTACCGCAGCGGCGCGCTGCGCCCGGCCGCATCCAGTGCGAATTCGACCTCCAGCACCACCGCCGCATCCGAGTGCTTGAGCACACTGGTGCGGTAGCCGAGCGCCAACTCGTCGGCCGGTGTCCAGCGCACCTCCCCGGTGCGCCGATCCAGCAGCCGAACCCGGGTCAGGCGGTCGGCGACCTCGACACCGTAGGCCCCGACGTTCTGCACCGGCGTGGCGCCGGCCGAGCCGGGAATGCCCGACAAGCATTCCAGCCCGCCCAGCTTCGCAGCGACCGCGCGGGCCACCACGTCATCCCAGACGGCGCCGGCCTCAGCCCGCAGCAGATTGCCCTCGATGGTGATGCCGTCGTTGGCCAGCACGACAGCGGTCAGGTCTTCGAGGTCGTCGGCGATCAGCACATTGGAGCCCCCCGCCAGCAGCAACGGGCGGTCACCGGCCGCGTCGAGTTCGCCCAGCGTCGCCACGATCTGTGCGGTGTCGGTGCAGGTGATGACCCGTCGGGCGATCGGTCCCACCCGCAGGGTGGTCAAGGGCGCCAGCGGCACCGCCTCAGCGACACGCGCGCCCGCGAACCTGGAACCCGCCACGGCCGGTAACGGTAGCGTGACCAGGTATGCCGCGTACATTCACGCTCTCCGAGCTCTACCCGGCAACCGTCGAGCAGGTGTATGCCGTCTTCGCCGACGAGCACTACTGGCGGTCCCGCTTGGCCGACTCCGGAGCCGACGTGGTGGCGTTGGTCTCGATGACCGTCGGCCCCGACGGCGGCGTCGACGTCGCCACCACGCAGGGTATTCACCGGGAGAAGCTGCCCGCGCTGGCGGCCCAGTTCCATCCCGGCAATCTGGATGTCGCGCGGCACGAGACCTGGCATCCGGTGCGCGACGGGAGGGCACGCGCCCAGGTGACCGGCAAGGTCGTCGGCGCACCGGCGAAGCTGTCCGGCGATGCCGTCCTGGCGCCGGCGGCCGGCGGCTGTGAGCTGCGGCTGACCGCGACCGTGCAGGTCGACATCCCGCTGGTGGGCGGCAAGATCGAGAGTTTCATCGGCGGGCAGTTGGCCGAGCTGATGACCACCGAGCAGCGGTTCACCTCCACGTGGCTGAGCCAGGGCGGCACCACACCGACGGCATAGGCTGGATCCATGCGGATTGCTTGTGCGCAGATACTCAGCGGCGCCGACCCGGCCGCGAATCTTCAACTGGTGACCGACTACACCGAACGCGCCGCCGATCAGGGAGCATCGCTGGTGGTGTTCCCGGAGGCGGCGATGTGCCGGTTCGGGGTGCCGCTGGGCCCGGTTGCCGAACCGCTCGATGGGCCGTGGGCCACGCAGGTTCGAGAAGTGGCCGCGCGGGCTCAGATCACCGTGGTGGCCGGGATGTTCACTCCGGCCGAGGATGGACGCGTCACCAACACGTTGTTGGCGGTCGGCCCCGGAACCGACACGCACTACCACAAGGTCCACCTCTACGACGCCTTCGGCTTCACTGAATCACGCACGGTGGCACCGGGATCCGAGCCGGTGGTGATCGATGTCAACGGAGTCGGCGTGGGGTTGTCCACCTGTTATGACATCCGGTTCCCGGCGCTGTATACCGAGTTGGCCGACCGTGGCGCGCAGCTGATCGTGGTCGGCGCCTCGTGGGGCGCCGGTCCGGGCAAGCTATCTCAGTGGGAGCTGCTGGCTCGGGCCCGAGCGCTGGATTCGACGAGCTACGTCGTCGCGGTAGGGCAAGCCGACCCGGGCGCTCCGGAGGATCCCTCCGGGGCGCCGACCGGAGTGGGCCACAGCATGGTCGTCTCACCGTGGGGCGAGGTGATCGCGGCGGCCGGTGCATCGCCGCAGCTACTGGTATGCGACATCGACCTCGACGCGGTCTCCGCGGCCCGCCGGACGCTGGCCGTGTTGAGCAATCGTGCGGCCTTCCTTCAGGTCGGTAAGGCAGAATCGCGCGGGTGAGCAATCCGCCCGGACCTCCCCCCGGCGAGTCCCCCTGGGCTCGCCCCGCCGACCAACCCGAAGCGCAAGACGGCGCTACACCGTCTCGCCCACCGGAGCCGTCCGCATCGCCCACCCAGCAGATGCCGGCGGGCGGTCGTGAAGAGTCCACCAGTCGAATCCCCGCAGCGCCCGCACAACCTCCGGTACCCCCGCAGACCCCGCCACCCGCGCAGGCCGCCGCGCCGCCGCCCGCCGACCCGCGGCCGGGAACCGCCGGCGAGGCGCCCACCAGCGTGATCGAAACCGCGGATTCCCCGTCGCGGTCGGCGTCGATGCTGCGTGATCCGCTGGCCGTGGTCCTGATCCTGGTCACGGTGATCGCGCTGGCGCTGGCCGGGTTGATCGGGGCCGAACTGATCGCCCGCCGTATCGGCGACAGCAAGGTGGCCAAGGCGACCGAGTGCGTGGTGAATGACAAGGCCAGTGCCTCGTTCGGGGTGACGCCACCGTTCCTGTGGCAGCACATCACCGGCAACTACACCAACATCTCCATCCACACTGCGGGCAACCAGGTCAAAGACGCCAAACAGATGACGGCCGACCTGAGCATCTCCGATGTCGATCTGCACGGCACCGGCGACTCGCGTGGCACTATCGGTTCGCTGCAGGCGACGCTGACCTGGCCGTCAGCCGGGATCAAAGAGACCGTTCAGAACATGGTGCCGATTCTGGGCAACCTGGTCTCAGACCTCAAGACCAGTGCGCAGGACGGCACCGTCGAGCTGCGTGGTGCGTTCGGTCTGGCCACCGTTGTGGTCAAGCCCGCAGTCGTCAACGGGGGCCTGTCCCTGCAGGTGCAGAAGCTGACCGGCCTGGGCACTCTGACGCTGCCGCGAGAGTCTTTGCAGCCCGAGTTGGACCGGTTCGCCTCGGAGTTGACCAAGCGTTACCCGCTCGGACTGCGCGCCGACAGCATCGAGGTCACTGATACCGGTGTGGTGGCGCGGTTCTCCACCAGCAACGCCTCCATTCCACGGTCGGATGACCCCTGCTTCGCTCATCTGTAACCTTGCACAATGAGCGCACCCGGACCCACCCATCGGTTTTCCGGCCTGCCGGCGATCATGCTGGCCCTGACCGCGGTGCTCGCAATAGCACTGGTCGGGATGCTCGGCGGTGAGCTTTACGCGCGCCACCGGGCGAACACCTTGGTCGCCGAAGCCGTCAAATGCGAGGCGCAGGACAGTGCCACCGTGTCCTTCGGGACCACTCCCCCGGTACTGGCGCAGTACTTCAACGATGAGTACTCCCACATCTCGGTCAAGACCGCGGGCAATCAGATCCGGCAGGCCAAGGGCATGCGCCTCGATCTGGACATCCGCAACGTCCGGCTGAACAAGGGCGCGGGCGCCTCGGACTCCAAGGGCACTATCGGGTCACTGGACGGCACCATCACCTGGCCGGCCGAGGGCATCAAGGAGTCCATCCAAGAAGTCGTCCCGGTGATCGGCAGCATCGTCACCGGCAGTGTCACCGCCGATCCCGACGCCGGCACCGTGCAGCTCAAGGGCCTGCTCAACAAGGCGACGGTCAAACCGCAGCTGGTGAACAACGGGTTGTCGCTGCAGGTGACCGAGCTGGAACTGCTGGGCCGTGATCTGGACCGCGACAGTGTGCAGCGCAATCTCGATGAGCTCACCGCGAAGGTGACCGACGACCTTCCGCTGGGCATCCACCTCGACAGTGTGGAAGTCACCGATTCCGGTGTGGTGGTTAAGTTCTCAACCCAGAATGCCGCCATCCAGCAGGGGACCTCGTCGAGTCACTGCTTCGACTCGCTGTAAGGCGTCAGACCCGGACCAGCCGGAAGTACCCGTACAGATAAGCGGCCGGGTGTGCCGCTCCCGACACCCCAGCGGGGTTGAACCCGGCGACCAGGATCAGGTCGTCGTTGAACCAACCCCGAAGCCCGCCGCTGTGTCCGTACACGCTGTATTCGACGGCGAAGTCGCTCGAGAAGCCGTCCGCCGTCAGCTCATAGCCGGAGGGCGCGAGGCAGGGCCCAACGAAGTGCCGCAACGCATCCCAGACCAGCGGGGCACCGGAAGCGAGAAACCGCTCCTCAGCGACCCGGTAGCCGGGTTGTATGCCGTCGGCGAATTGCCGTAGCTGCTGCTCGGCTCCGGCGTGATCGGGCACCGACGTGACGGGGACATCAGTGCTCTGGGCATACGCCCGAATATCCCCCAGCGCGGGTGGTGCAGCGCTTCGGTATTGCCAGAAGACATATCCGGCAAGGGCTATGACGAGCCCCATCACCACTGCTGCGCTTATCACCATCGCCTTGCTTGCCTTCATCCGAGTGAACCGATGTTGACGCCCGACATCGGATGCGTGCCGAGGGGGCCGGGCAGCCCGGACCCGATAAGGTCGCCGAGCCGAACGGTGACCAGCGCATCGGGGGTGTCGATCGGCGTGCCGGTATTGTTCTCCCAGGGATTGCGCAGCGTCACCATGGCGTCACTGCCGGTACCGCTGATGCCTTCGACCACATACACATGACTTTGCGTCAAGGGTGCTCCTTCCGGAGAAGTTGAGATCGTCACCGGCTGATGATTGGTCAGGGCCCCGGAAATCGCTTGGTCGATATGCTGATTGGTGAACCAGACGCTCTGCGGGTTGATCACGGTGCCGCGATTGCCGGTCAGCGCCTCCATCGCGTCCTTGGCATAGCCGCCCTGCCCGATCCCCACTTCGTTGCCAAGGGCATCGGCGAGATCCGTTCCCGGGTATTTGAGTTTCGCGTACGCCGACTCCAGCACCGCCGGCCACAGCGCGGCGTCGGGGCGGCCATTGTCGAGCCAACTTGCGCCGTTGTGTTTGATGTCGGTGTCGATGTCGTCCTGCGTGACGTCCACGTGTTTCCACGCATGCCCGTCCCAGAGGGTGACATCGAAATTGCCTGTGCCGTCGTCGAAATGAATGCGATCTTTGATCCACTGCGGGTTGGCGTTGGCGATGGCCCCCATGGTGGCATCCAGATAGCAGTCCCCGACGCTGTCCTGTTTCACGTCTGCGGCGGTCGGATCATGCGGGTAGAGATCGTTGTCGGTCCACCGGCGCTCGCCGGCGCCCGCGCCGATCGCGGGAGACAGGGGCGCGCCGACGCCCATCGGATACCGCAGCGACTGCAGCATCCCCGTCCTGCTGGTGCTGTCAGTGGAGACCTCGCCGACCACCCGGTGGATCTCCCTGGCCTTGGCGGCAAGGAACGCCTGGAACTGCCGAGCGCCGGCCGGGGTGTCGAGGCCGAGCAGGCCTTGCCGGGCCACGACGTCGCTGATCTCGCCCTCAATGGCATCAAGGCGCCCGCGGCCCCACACCGCCTTTCGACATGCCCCCCGTAGCGCCTCGGCGAACACGCGGTCCACCTCGACGGCCATCGCGAGGCGCTGCACCAAATCCTGCTCGCGCGCACGCGCGGCGTCGGCGAATGCACCACGCACATCGGGCATAGCCGCAAAGGCTATCGGCGGTCTGCGGACTTGGGTAGTCACCCGGGCGCGCTACCCCAATCCGTCGAGCACCCCGCGGGTGCCCGACAACCCCAATCGCGTCGCTCCTGCCTCGAGCATGGCCAGCGCATCCTCCGCACTGCGGATACCGCCGCTGGCCTTGACCCCCAGCCGGCCATCGACCGTGTCGGCCATCAGTGCTACCGCGTGCACGCTCGCGCCGCCGGATGGGTGAAATCCGGTGGAGGTCTTGACGAAGTCGGCGCCGGCATCTTCGGCGGCCCGGCAGACAGCGATCAGGGCGGCGTCGCCGGCGAACTCCAGCAGCGCGGCGGATTCGACGATCACCTTGAGCACCACCCGGGGTACCGCGGCCCGCACGGTGGCGATGTCGGCGCCCACCGCGGCGAAATCACCGGCCAGTGCCGCGCCGATGTCGATGACCATGTCGATCTCGGCCGCCCCGTCGGCGGCGGCTAGTGCCGCCTCCTGAGCTTTGACCACCGACAGATGCTTGCCGGACGGGAACCCCGCGACCGCCGCGATCGGGACGCCGGAGGGGTTGGCCTCAGCCGCAATCGCCACCATCGACGGCGATACGCACACCGCGGCCACACCGAGTTCGGCGGCTTCGGCGACGACGGACACCACCTGCTGCGCGGTGGCTTCAGGTTTGAGCAGCGTGTGATCGACCAGTCGCGCCACCCGGTCACGGCCCCAGCGGCCGGCGGCAGTCACGGACATCAGAAGGCCTCCTCGGCGGCGCCGGGATTGCACCCGGATTCGAGCATGGTCACGCCGTCGACGACGGGGCGCCACGGCTCAAGGTTCCAGCTGGTCTTGCCGGGTCGGGCGAACTCGGCGTAGCTCCAGTGGCAGAGGAATTGGTCGCGCATGCCGGGCGTATCGGCCTCGGGGGCGCTGGCGAGCACCTCGCGCCAAGCCTGTTCACCCGCCCCGTCGGTGTCGAGCCGCAGCGCCGCCGCCCGCGCGGAGGGGGTCGGGTACACCCGCAGACTCGACTGGCCGTCGTAGCTGACCCACTCGGTGTGGTCGACATAGCCGGACAACGTGGTGTCAGCGGTGGCCGGCGCCGCGCCCAACACCGCGGCTGTGGCACCCGAAACCGCAAGGACGAACGCGCGCAGCATGGGGCTAGCGGGACTTGCCTTGGACCTCAAGGAGTCGGGGCCGCACGTCCACCAGGTAGACCCCGGCCGCGCAGGCCGCGATCGCCATCCCCATCACCTGCAACAGCAATGCCAGCAGCCCGCACACCCCGAGGATCACCAGCCAGACCGGCTTGGTGAGCTTGTCAGCGGCGGGGTAGGCGTCGGAGCGTTGCATCGCGGCGTGCACAAAGGCGTACACCGACGTCGCGAAGACGGCTATCTGCAAAACGCCAAGGACGGTACCCACCAGGTTCGCAGCGATCACGCTGCAAGCCTAGGCGGGCACCGTCCCGGGCGTCGAACTGCGACTACTTCTGGGTGACCTTCTTGGCCGGAGCCTTCTTGGCGGCGGCCTTCTTGGCCGGAGCCTTCTTGGCAGCCGGAGCGGCCTTCTTGGCAGCCGGAGCCTTCTTGGCGGGGGCCGGCGCCGGCTCGTCCTTCTTGGGCAGCTCGATGCCGACCAGCTTGGCGGCGCGCTCGCCGACCTCACGGGTCTGCGACGCGACGTTGCCCAGTACCTCCTGGGTCAACTCGACGGCCTGGTCGACATAGCCCTCCACCTGCGCCGAGGCGTCGTCCAGACCGGACTGGCTGCGCAGCCGCACCAGGGCGGCCTCACCGCGCGCCACCAGGTCGTTGTACCGCTCGCTGGCCGCCTCCACGTAGCCCTCGGCGGCCTTGCGCAGCTCCTCGCTGGTGAAGCGCTCCCGCAGCTCGGCGAGCTGCTCGGGCAGTTCCTCCTGCAGCTTGTTCAGGCGAGCGCGGCTCTCCTCAACCCGGGTGCTGGCGTCCTCGCGCGCTTCGCCGGCGCGATCGCGCAGGTTGGCGACGAGGTCGTTCACGGTGGCCAGCGCCAGGTCGGCGGCGCCGAGCGCGGCGAGCAGCGGGGCCTTCAGTTCATCGATGGTCGGGTTCTCGGCCATGTCGGGTTCCTTTCAGGTTGAAATCGTGCGTAGGTAATTCGGTCAGGAGAACGACAGAGGATCAGTCAGGTGGCATCTCCTCACCGTCGGCTTCGTTCTGCTGGACGAAAGACGTGTAGATGTCGAGCAGAACCTGCTTTTGCCGTTCCGTGATCGCTGCATCGGCAATTACGGCGTCACGGACCTCGCTCTTCTCGCTCGGCTCCAAAATTCCCGCCCGGATGTAGAGCACCTCGGCGGAAACCCTGAGGGCCTTGGCGATCTGGTTGAGGACGTCAGCGGAAGGTTTACGCAGTCCACGTTCGATCTGGCTCAGATACGGGTTGCTGACGCCGGCCTTGTCGGCCAGCTGACGCATGGACACCTGCGCGGCTTCGCGCTGGGACCGGATGAAGCTACCGATATCCGCCGCTGCCGTGGAGACCACCGCGGCGAGCTTGTCATCCTGCGACACCGGTGACCCCTTTCGTGGACTTGCGATTGCTGACACGTGCCACGATACGGCCTAGTGCTAACTTTTGCAAGCACTTGCTAGCGCAGGTCAGAACATAAGTTGAGCTATGGCGTAGATCGCCAGGCCGGCCAGCGAGCCGACCACCGTGCCGTTGATACGGATGAACTGCAAGTCACGCCCGACATGCAGTTCGATTCGCCGGCTCGCCTCGGCGGCATCCCAGCGCTCGATGGTCTCGGTGATGATTGCGGTGATCTCCACCCCGTAGCGACCCACCAGATGCTGGGCTCCCCGCACGATCCAGTTGTCGACCTTGTCGCGCAGTTCGGCCTTGTCACGCAACGATTCTCCGACCTGGACCACGGTCGCGGCCACCCGCGTCCGCAGCGCGCTAGACGGGTCGTCGACGCCTTCGAGCACCAGTCGCTTGAGCGTCCGCCAGGCCGTCTCCGCAGCCTTGGCGACTTCCTCGCGGGCCATCAGCTGCTCTTTGACCGCGTCGGCCTTCGCGATGGTCGCCTGGTCGTGCTGCAGATCATCGGCGAATTCGAACAGGAATCGGGTCGCGCTGCGACGCAGTTCGTGATCAGGATTACGTCGCACCTTGTCGGTGAAATCCATCAGTTCGCGGTGGATGCGGTCGCCGACCAGGTGGTCGACGAAGCGCGGCGACCAGGTCGGCGAGTCACGCTCGACGACCCGCTGGATGACTTCGCCGGCATTGAGCGACCACTGGAAGGCCCGGTCGGCCAACAGCTGGATCAGCGCCTCCTGCCGGTTCTCCGCCAGCAGGGAACCCAGCACCCGGCCGACCGGCGGGCCCCAGTGCGGCTCGGCGATGCGTTGCACGATCATCCGGTCGATCAAATCCTGGACATCGTCGTCGCGCAGCATCTCGATCAGGACCCGCAGCACGGTCGAGGTTTCGGCGGCCACCCGCTCGGCATGCGTCGGCTCCGACAGCCATTTGCCCACCCGGCCGGCGATCTGCGCGTCGCGCAGCTTGGTCTCGATCACCGGCGGTGACAGGAAGTTCTCCCGCACGAAAGTGCCCAGCCCCTCCCCGAGCTGGTCTTTCTTGCGCTTGATGATCGCGGTGTGCGGGATGGGTATACCCAGCGGATGCTTGAACAGTGCGGTGACCGCAAACCAGTCCGCAAGCGCGCCGACCATGCCGGCCTCGGCGGCGGCGCCGACGTAACCCACCCAGACGGGAGCTGTACCGCCGGCCTGTGCCCACCGACACAGCAGGAAGACCACAGTGGCGCCGAGCAGAAAACTCAGCGCCACCACTTTCATCCGGCGCAGATCGCGCAATCGGACCGCGTCCGCGTCCGGATCAGCGCCCGCGAACGACTCCGCCAACGACTGCACGGTTCGCGCGGCGCCCGGCCAACTCGACTGGTCCTCTGGATGCACCACCTCACCATCATCCGCCAACTACGCCGCTGGGCATATGCGGCAGTTCCAGCCTCGCTAAACCCCCGGGGCACACTCGGCGGGTCCAGCTTCGCCTCGCCTCCGGCGAGCCCCGCTAAACCCCCGGTAACTGTTACCGGACCACAGAGTTTGCTGCACCAGCCCGTATTATCTATTGCGTCTAGGGAATGGGAATCCGCGATAGTGGCAGAGCAGCTCCAGGCCGGCACCGCCAAGACAGACGGTCGTAAGCGGCGTTGGCACCAGCACAAGGTCGACCGCCGCAACGACCTCATCGATGGCACGATCGAGGCGATCCGGCGCCGCGGCCGCTATGTGAGCATGGACGAGATCGCCGCAGAGATCGGCGTGTCCAAGACGGTCCTGTACCGGTATTTCGTCGACAAGAACGACCTCACCACCGCGGTGATGATGCGCTTCGCGCAGACCACCTTGATCCCGAACATGGCGTCGGCGTTGTCGGCGAACCTGGACGGATTCGACCTGGTTCGCGAAATCATCCGGGTATACGTGCAGACCGTGGCCAACGAACCTGAGCCGTACCGGTTCGTGATGGCCAACAGCTCGGCCAGCAAGAGCAAAGTGATCGCCGACTCCGAGCGCATCATCGCCAGGATGCTCGCGGTGATGCTGCGCCGCCGAATGAACGCGGTCGGGATGGACACCCGCGGGGTGGAGCCGTGGGCGTACATGACCGTCGGCGGAGTACAGTTGGCCACTCACTCGTGGCTGCTGGACCCGCGGATGAGCGCCGACGACCTGATCGACTACCTGACGATGATGACCTGGAACGCGCTGTGCGGGATCGTCGAGGTGGGCGGATCGCTGGAAAAGTTCAACGCCGGGCCGCACCCGTCACCGATACTGCCGTGGCGGCGGGCGGCCAGCGTGCAAGCACGCACCGCCGACGCATCGGCGCGGTCCGCGCACTGACCTGGCCTCCCCCATCGGACACTGCCGATTACCAGGGAAATCCCCCTGTATCTCTCGACGGCGCAATCTCCTACCGTCGCAAACGGGACGTCAGAACCGACCTGTTGTGACGCGCAGTCCCATCGACGGAAGGCAGGTGCCTCACCATGGCCACAACGGGCTACCGGCAGGCCGCCAAGACGGTCGTGTCGGCGCTGATCGCTGCCGGAGCATTCCTCAGCGGTGCGTCACTGGCCGGCGCGGACGACCCGGATCAGCCGGGCGGGCAAGGGCAGGACGCCTGCGCAAGCGGCGACCAAAGCCAGCAACCGCAGGATCCGCAGGCATGCGGTGCCGGTATCGCCAATCGCGCCATTGGCGAGGCGCAGAAAGCCGCCGACCAGGCAGCGCGCGCCGCCGGCCAGAACGGTCAGAACACCCCGCCCGGTGACCGGCCACCACAGGACCTGATCACCAACTCGGCCTGCGTCATCTTCAACGGGGTTCCCACGCTCATACCGCCGAGCGGCTTGACCCGCACCGCGTCGCCGTTCGACTCACCCATGGAGGGCAAGCCCTGCTGGTTCGCGTTCGGCGTGAGCCCCACGCACTAACGGATCAGTAGGTGTAGAAGCCCCGGCCGGACTTCTTGCCCAGCTGGCCGGCCTCGACCATGCGCAGCAGCAGCGGCGGCGCGGCGTAGAGCGGCTCCTTGAACTCCTCGTACATCTTGTCCGCGATCAGCTTCAGCGTGTCCAGGCCGACCAGGTCGGACAGCCGCAGCGGTCCCATCGGGTGCGACAGGCCGGCGACGATGGCCTTGTCGATGTCCTCGACGGTGGCGAATCCGGACTCGAGCATGCGGACCGCCGACAGCAGGTAGGGCACCAGCAGGGCGTTCACCACGAAGCCGGAGCGGTCCGAGCAGCGCACCACCTGCTTGCCCAGCACCGCGCTGGCGAACTCCTCGGTGCGGTCGGCGGCGGCGGGGTCGGTGACCAGCGTGCTGACCAGCTCGACCAGCGGCAGCACCGGAACCGGGTTGAAGAAGTGCAGACCCAGCACCCGCTGCGGGTTCGCCGTGGCGGCGGCGATCTTCATGATCGGGATGGACGAGGTGTTCGACGCGAGCACGGCGTCGGGGTCGGTGATCACCCGGTCCAGCTCGGCGAAGATCTTCGACTTGACGGTGTCGTCTTCGATGACGGCCTCGATGACCAGCTGACGGTCCGCCAAGTCACCGAGGTCGGTGGTGAAGGTCAGGTTCGCGAGCGCGTCGTCGCGCTCGCGTTCGGTGATCTTGCCGGCGCTCACGCCGCGCTCCAGCGACTTGACGATTCGGTTGCGGCCCGCGGTGACCAGTGCGTCAGTGGTCTCGAAGACCTTCACCCCAACGCCGGCACGCGCCGACACTTCGGCGATTCCGGCGCCCATCTGCCCGGCTCCGATAACACCTACACGTTGGATCGACACGATCTCCCTTTCAGTCAACGGCAGCAACAGGCCCCGCCCAGGCTGGCTGGACGGGGCCTGCGCTGTCAACTCCCCCGCGGTGCAATCCGACTTCCACCGCGGGAAATGTCAGCGGCTCAGTGGCTCACACCTTCGGTTCCACCTCGCCTCGTGGCTGGCGCCACTCGGCTCAGTGGAACTGGCCCTCTTCAGTGGAACCGGCCAGCGCCGTGGTCGACGAGGTCGGGTCCACGGTGGTGGCGATCCGGTCGAAGTAGCCGGCACCGACCTCGCGCTGGTGCTTGGTCGCGGTGTAGCCGCGCTCCTCGGCGGCGAACTCGCGCTCCTGCAACTCGACATAGGCGCTCATCTGCTTGCGGGCGTAGCCGTGGGCCAGATCGAACATCGAGTAGTTCAGGGCGTGGAAGCCGGCCAGCGTGATGAACTGGAACTTGAAGCCCATGGCGCCCAGCTCGTTCTGGAACTTCGCGATGGTCGCGTCGTCCAGGTGCTGCTTCCAATTGAACGACGGCGAGCAGTTGTAGGCCAGCATCTGGTCCGGGAACTCCGACTTGACGCCCTCAGCGAACTTGCGGGCCAGCTCCAGGTCCGGGGTACCGGTCTCCATCCAGATCAGGTCGGCGTAGGGCGCGTAGGCCTTGGCACGCGCGATGCACGGCTCCAGACCGTTCTTGGTGTAGTAGAAGCCCTCCGCGGTCCGCTCACCGGTGATGAACGGCCGGTCGCGCTCGTCGACGTCGGAGGTGATCAGCGTGGCGGCCTCGGCGTCGGTCCGGGCGATCACCACGGTCGGCACGTCGGCGACGTCAGCGGCCAGACGAGCCGAGGTCAGGGTGCGGATGTGCTGCTGGGTGGGGATCAGCACCTTGCCGCCGAGGTGGCCACACTTCTTCTCCGAGGCCAGCTGGTCCTCCCAGTGCGAACCCGCGACACCGGCGGCGATCATCGCCTTCTGCAGCTCGTAGACATTGAGCGCGCCACCGAAGCCGGCCTCGCCGTCGGCCACGATCGGGGCCAGCCAGTTGTCCACCGAGGTGTCGCCCTCGACCTTGGCGATCTCGTCGGCACGCAGCAGCGCGTTGTTGATCCGGCGCACCACCTGCGGCACCGAGTTGGCGGGGTAGAGGCTCTGGTCGGGGTAGGTGTGGCCGGACAGGTTGGCGTCACCGGCGACCTGCCACCCGGACAGGTAGATGGCCTTCAGGCCGGCCCGGACCTGCTGGACGGCCATGTTGCCGGTCAGCGCGCCCAGGGCGTTGATGTAGTCCAGGTCGTGCAGCTGCTCCCACAGCACCTCGGCGCCACGGCGGGCCAGGGTGTGCTCCTCGACGACATGGCCCTGGAGCGCGACGACATCCTCCGCGGAGTAGGTGCGGGTGACACCCTTCCACCGCGGGTTGTGGTCCCAGTCGTGCTGGATCTGCTCGGGGCTCTTCGGCGTGCCAACGGTCGACATAGGATGCGCTCCTTTGCGTTCTCGATCGGTCGGGGTCGCCGGAGCCGAGAATTGCTTCTCGGCTTTGCTAACACCCCGATCAATTCACTGGTGTGTTAACGCGACCTTGACACAGGACATCTGCCCTGGTCCAGCCGTTTCCTTTGCCAATTTCCGCCATGCATCACGGCCAAATTGCAAAGTTTGCGAAGAACCATCGGGAAAGCCCGTCACGAAATCCGCCGGAAAACTACCGGCCGGTAACATATCCGCACAGGTCAACGCCCGTTTTAGCAGTACGCCCGTACTGACTAGAACGTGTTACAGCGGGAAGATCGCGGCGAGGGCCTTGACCTCTTCGCCCACCAGGTATGTGAGCGTTCTAACAGTGCGATCGGCCAGTCCGGGGCCGAACTGATCGGTCGATCCGGGCGGGTGGACATGGGAGACGATCTCTAGTTTGTCCCCCAGGGCGACCGGCGCCTCGTGTTCCAGGTTGACCCGCAGCGGCGCCGCGAGCAGTTCGGGATAGCTCGACAGGTAGTCCTCGACCACGCTCCAGTACACCGAGTTGTTCATGTGGTCGAACAGGTCGATGTCGGTGAACCGGATCGGGTACTCGTGGATCTCGTCCGCGTCCTCCCGACCCCCGGCCTTCAAGTAGGCCTTCCAGCGCAACCGATCGACGGTGGTGGTGCGCTTGAGCCCGGCCAGGAAGTCCTCGGAGATCCGCGCCGGCCCCTGCGTCTCACGGTTGATGTTGATCCAGAACGCCTCGGATTCGATCAGCCCGCCCTTGCGGCCATCGATGCGGACCCGCATCTCACACCAGCGGTTGGAGGTGCCCGAACACCACCGGCGCATCCGCAGCATGTCCTGGAACTCGATCGGACGAATCAGGTCCATCATGGTGCGCCGTACGATCCACAGCGGGTGCGTCTCCTGATATCCGCCCTCGCGCAGCTGATCCTGGCCGATGTCCTGGATGTGGCGGGCAGCCGCGTCCATCCGCAGGCGGCCCAGCCGGTCGATGTCGGCGACCCGCAGCGGCCACTGCCGGTCGAACACGTCGGGATGTGGGTCCGGCACCGGCATCAAAACCTTGGCCAGGCCGGTCGGCTCCTGCGTCTGCTGCATCGGTGCTCCCGTGGTCTTCCCTGAGCGGATCATGCCATGCCAACAATGCGAATGCGGCCTTCACAGCAGGTAGGGTCGATCAGGTGGCCAAGACGTATGTCGGCGCCCGGGTGCGCCAGCTGCGCAGCGAACGCGGGTTCAGTCAGGCTGCATTGGCCCAGATGCTGGAGATCTCCCCGAGCTACCTCAACCAGATCGAACATGACGTTCGTCCGCTGACCGTCGCGGTGCTGCTGCGGATCGCCGAGGTCTTCGGGGTGGATGCCAGCTTCTTCGCCTCCCAGGACGACACCCGGCTGGTCGCCGAGTTGCGCGAGGTCGCCATGGACCGCGATCTCGACATCGACGTGGACCTGGCCGAGGTGGCCGAATTGGTCAGCGCCCACCCCAAATTGGCCCATGCGATGGTCAACCTGCACCGCCGCTACCGCATCACGACGGCCCAACTCGCCGCGGCCACCGAGGAGCGCTTCTCCGACGGCAGCGGCACCGGCGCGATCACCATGCCGCACGAGGAGGTCCGCGACTACTTCTACCAACGCCAGAACTACCTGCACGAACTCGACACCGCCGCCGAAGATCTGGCCACCCGGATGCGCAGGCACCAGGGCGAATTGGCCGTCGAGCTGGCCAATCGACTCACCGAGGTGCACGGAGTGCACATCAACCGCCGCATTGATCTGGGCGAGACGGTGCTGCACCGCTACGACGCCGAAACCCGCACTCTGGACATCTCCAACCATCTGTCCTGGGGACAGCGCGTCTTCAAGATGGCCGCCGAGCTGGCCTACCTGGAATTCGACGACCAGATCTCGGCCATGGTCGAAGAGGGAAAGTTCACCTCAAAGGATTCCCGCACTCTGGCCCGGCTCGGGTTGGCCAACTATTTCGCGGCGGCGATCGTGTTGCCCTACGGGCAGTTCCACGACAGCGCCGAGACGTTCCGCTACGACATCGAACGGCTGTCGGCCTTCTACCGAGTCAGCTACGAGACCATCGCCCACCGGCTGTCCACCCTGCAGCGGCCGTCGATGCGGGGCGTGCCGTTCTCCTTCGTCCGGGTCGATCGGGCCGGCAACATGTCAAAACGGCAGTCAGCCACCGGTTTTCACTTCTCCTCCAGTGGCGGCACCTGCCCGCTGTGGAACGTCTACGAGACATTCGGCAACCCGGGAAAGATCCTGGTGCAGATCGCCGAGATGCCCGACGGCCGCAAGTACATGTGGGTGGCGCGCACCGTCGAACGCCGTGCCTCCCGCTGGGGCCAGCCGGACAAGACGTTCGCGATCGGGCTCGGTTGCGAACTGCGCCACGCCCACCGGCTGGTCTACTCCGAAGGCCTGGACCTGGCGGCCGGCCACGATGTGCCTGCCACGCCGATCGGAGTGGGTTGCCGGGTCTGCGATCACGACAACTGTCCGCAGCGGGCCTTCCCCGCGCTGGGCCGTGACCTGGATCTCAACGAACATCGCAGCAGTGTCTCGCCGTATCTGGTAAAGCAACAGCGGTGACTTCTCGTATCCCCGAATCTCCCGGCCTGCGCGACCTCGGTCTCGCCAACTGGCTGGTCTGCAAGGTCATCGCCCTACGCCAGCACGTCCCCCGGGCGCACCTGTTCACCACCCTCGGCCAGCACAAGCGGCTGATGTGGGCCTGGCTGCCGTTCGGCGGCGTGCTCATGCGGGGCGGCAAGTTCTCGGCCCGCGACACCGAGTTGGTGATCCTGCGGGTCGGGCACCTGCGCGACAGCCAGTACGAACTGCAACACCATCGCCGGATGGCCCGGGCGGTCGGTATCGACGACGCCACCCAGACGCGGATCTTCGAAGGCCCCAGCGCCGACGGGCTCACCGACCGGCAGCGGGCATTGCTGACCGGGGTCGATGAACTGGTTCAGACCCGCACCCTCTCCGATGCCACCTGGGCACAGCTGGCCGAACACCTGGATCGCCCCCGGCTGATCGAATTCGTCATGCTGACCAGCCAATACGACGCACTGGCCGCCACCTTGAGCGCACTGCGGGTGCCGCTGGACTTCGATGAGTAGTCCTGCGTGACGGCTACCGTGAGCCACGACCTGGCCGTCGCCGGGGGCGGGGTGCTGCTGATCGCTGCGGTCTTGATCGTGGTGGGACGCGCACTGGCACGACGCGGGGCCAGCCCTTTGGTCACCCGCAAGATCCCGCACGCGCTGTGCGGGTTGTTCGCCGCCCTGGCGGCCTTCCAGCTCTCGCATGGGGTGGTGGTTGCCGGGGTGCTGGCGACGGCGACGGTGGCCTTGACGGTCATCGTGGAGCGCGGTCTGATCCCGGTTCCCGGCGTGTTCGACGGCACCCGGTCGCGCGACTATGGACTGGTGGGCTTCGCCGCCGGGGCGTTGGTCGCGGTGCTGGCGTTCTGGCCGGACCGGGTCGCCATCGCCGCGGGTGTGGTGGTGCTCGGGCTGGCCGACGCCGGTGCGGCGCTGATCGGGGACCGCTACGGCAGACACCGGGTCGAAGCCGGTGGCGGGGTGCGCTCGCTGGAGGGGTCGGTGGCCTTCGTGGCCATCGCGTTCGCCGTGTCCTGGGTGTTCTGCCGGGTCGGTCTTGAACTGAATACGTTTATGGCGGTGTCGGTTTCGCTGTTCGTCGCGATGACCACCGCCGCGGTGGAACTTTTGGTGCTGCCCGCGGCGGACAACCTGCTGATCACGCCGTGGGTTGCCCTGCTGCTGCACCTGGCGCGGGAGCTCTCGACCGACGACGCGCTGCGATGGCTGGCGGCGGTGGTATTCGGTTGCGCCATCGTGCCGTTCATGCTGCGGATGCGGTGGCTGGATATGCCGGGCGCGCTCAGCGGTGGCCTGATCGCCGGGGTCGCCGTCGGCCTCGGCGGGTGGGGCTGGATCATCCCGGCCGCACTGTTCTTCTCGCTGACCAGCCTGCTGACCGCGTATCGCCGCCCCGTCCGGTCCGGGGGCATGCGCACCATGAGCCAGGTCGCGGTGAACGCCGGCCTGCCGGTGCTGATTCCGGTGATCGGCTATGCGTTCACCGGGGACCCGCTCTGGTACGCCGTGTCGATCGGCGGGATCGCGGCCGGCATCGCCGATTCCTGGGCCTCGGAGATCGGCCGCTTCTCGTCCCGAGAGCCGCTGTCGCTGCGCACCCGGACGCGAGTGCCCAAGGGCACCTCGGGTGCGGTATCCCCGTTGGGTTCGGCTGCGACGGTGCTGGGGGCACTGGCCGTCGGCGCATTCGGCGCCCTGTTCGGCGGGCTCGCGATGGTGCCGGTGGGCCTGGCGGCCGGCGTCGCCGGCTCCCTGGTCGACACCCTGATCGGCGCTACCGTGCAGGCCCGCTTCGTCTGCGCGTCGTGCGGTGCGACCGTGGAAGACGGCCTGCACTGCGGCGCGCCGACAACGGCGTCGACCGGCTGGCGTTGGATGGGCAACGACGCGGTCAACGCCTGCGCGAACGTGGCCGGCATGGTCGTGGGGTTCGGGGTTTTCGCGGTTTTCGGGGGCTGACCCGGCGAATCTTCGAGCTTGGCCGGTGTGCCGCTCCCGCGCAGCATCTGCGGTATATCTGCACGCTCGGGCACTCGGCACCGGCTACCTGAACGTGGCACCCGTTAAGTGCCAAAAACTCACAGCGCGCTCCTATCTTGGGGGGCGTAGTGTCGGCCCCAGTGTTGAGCCACCAGCACGTCATTTCCCTGACATAGGTCTCTCCCGAGAGGACCAACGGTGGCACCTCCCACACGCGCACCCCAAGCCAAGTCCCAATGGCTGTCGCAGTCCGCAGCACAGACTCGCGGATCAGACAAAGGCGAGGTGCAGTTCCACTACGACATCTCCAACGACTTCTTCAAGCTGTGGCAGGACCCGTCGCAGACCTACAGCTGCGCATATTTCGAGCGCGACGACATGACGCTGCAAGAAGCGCAGCTGGCCAAGGTCGACCTGTCGCTGGGAAAGCTGGGCCTAGAACCCGGGATGACGTTGCTCGACATCGGCTGCGGCTGGGGTTCGACGATTCGGCGGGCCGCCGAGCGCTACGACGTCAATGTCATCGGCCTGACCCTCTCGGAGAACCAGAAGCAGCACATCGAGGACAACGTGTTCGCGAACTCCACCAGCACGCGCCACATGGAAGTGCGGCTGCAGCCCTGGGAGGAGTTCGACGGGCAGGTCGACAGAATCGTGTCCATCGGCGCGTTCGAGCATTTCGGCTTCAGCAAGTACGACGACTACTTCAAGAAGACGTTCAGTTGGATGCCCGACGATGGGGTGATGCTGCTGCACAGCATCGTCATCCCCAGCGACGAGGAGATCAAGGCCAAGAAGCTGCCGCTGACGATGTCGCGGCTGCGGTTCATCAAGTTCATCATGGACGAGATCTACCCTGGCGGACGCCTTCCCTTGGCCGCGCAGGTAACCGACCATGCGGCCAACGCCGGCTACACCGTGACTCGCGAGCAGCACCTGCAGCCGCACTACGTTCGCACCTTGAGCACATGGGCGGCCAACCTCGAGGCCAAGAAGGACGAGGCCGTCGCCATCACGTCGGAAGTCGTCTACGAGCGGTTCCACAAGTACCTCACCGGCTGCGCCGAACTGTTCGAGACGGGCTATACCGACGTCGTCCAGTTCACCTGCGAGAAGGCGCCCGCATGACCGGGTTTGCCCGAATCCGCCGGCCGGATCGGGGCGGCGGGTAAGTGGCGGGGCAGATGGGCGACAGCACGCGCGGTGCACCGACGATGGCGGTGGCCTACGCCGATGTGCAGGCCCACTACGACATCTCGAACGACTTCTTCGGCTTGTTCCAGGACCCCACCCGGACCTATAGCTGCGCCTACTTCGAGCGCGAGGACATGTCGCTACAAGAGGCGCAACTCGCCAAAATCGATCTCGCCCTGTCCAAGTTGGATCTCGCCCCGGGGATGACGCTGCTCGATGTCGGGTGCGGGTGGGGGTCGGCGATGCAGCGGGCAATCGAAACCTATGACGTCAACGCGGTGGGGTTGACGTTGAGCAGAAACCAGTGCAGCCTCGGCCAGCGACTGCTCGACGACGTCGACAGCGAACGCTCACGCCAGATCCTGCTGCGCGGGTGGGAGGAATTCGACCAACCGGTCGACCGTATCGTCAGCATCGAAGCCTTCGAAGCCTTCCCCAAGGAGCGCTACGCCGCGTTCTTCGGGTTGTGCCACCGGCTGATGCCCGACGAGGGCCGGATGGTCCTGCAGACCATCATGGGCCACCCCCTCAAGCGCTGGCCGGAAATGGGCATCCCGATCACGATGACGGACCTGCGGTTCATGCGCTTCATCGCGAAGGAGATCTTCCCCGGCGGCTCGGTACCGTGCGACGAGGACGTCGTCGAATTCGCTTGCGCTGCAGGGTTCTCCATCGCCGACCGCCAGGATCTGACGCCGCACTACGTGCGCACGCTGGACACCTGGGCGACGCGACTGCAAGCGGCCCGCGAGCAAGCGATCGCAGTGACCTCGCCAGAGGTCTACGAGCGGTACCTGAAGTACCTGCTGGGCTGCGCAGACTTCTTTCAACGAAATGTCAGCTATGTCGCCCAGTTCACGCTGGCCAAAGGCTGACAGCCGCGCCGAGCGCACCGACTCGAGGAATCAGAAGTTGATCATGTGTCCCGTCAGCCCGTGGAAGCATTCCTGCAGCGCCTCCGACATGGTCGGGTGGGTGTGCACGTTGCGGGCCAATTCGTTTGCCGTCAGATCCCACTTCTGTGCCAGGGTCAGTTCGGGCAGCAGCTCCGAGACGTCGTGGCCGACCAGATGACCGCCGATCAGCTCACCGTAGCGGGCATCGGCGATCAACTTCACGAACCCGCTGGGGTCGCCTACGCCGTGCGCTTTGCCGTTGGCGGTGAACGGGAACTTGACCACTTTGACGTCGTAGCCCTCGGCCTTGGCCTGCTCCTCGGTGAGCCCGAAGCTGGCCACCTGCGGCTGACAGAAGGTGGCCCGCGGCATCATCCGGTAATCGCCCAGCGACATGGTTTCAGCCCCGCCGATGGTCTCGGCGGCCACCACGCCCTGCGCCTCGGCGACGTGCGCCAGCTGCAGCAGCCCGGTGACGTCACCGATGGCATAGATATGCGGCACCGAGGTCTGCAGGTATTCGCCGACACCGATGGCGCGACGCTCGGTCAGCGCGACGCCCGCCGCCTCCAGCCCGTAGCCGTCGACGTTGGGGGCAAAACCGATGGCCTGCAACACCTTGTCGGCCTTGAGTTCCTCGGTCTGACCGTCCTTGCTGACCGTGACCGTAACCTGGCCACCGGCGCCGCTGTCCACAATGGACTCGACCTTGGTTCCGGTCCGGATCTTGACGCCCAGTTTCTTGAACTGCTTCTCGATCTCTTTGGACACATCGGCGTCCTCGTTCGGCAGCGCCCGGGGCAAGAACTCCACCACGGTGACGTCCACGCCGTAGTTGGCCAGCACGTAGGAGAACTCCATACCGATCGCTCCGGCGCCGGCGATGATGATCGAGCTCGGCAGCTCCCGGCTCAGGATCAGTTGCTCGTAGGTGACGACGTTGTCCGACAGCGAGGTGCCCGGCACCAGCCGGGTGCTCGACCCGGTGGCAATGATCGCGTTGGTGAACGTAACCGTCTCGCTACCACCGTCGTTGAGCGCCACCGACAGTGTGTTCGGGTCGGTGAAAGTGCCGTAGCCGTGGATCTCGGTGATCTTGTTCTTCTTCATCAAGAAGTGCACGCCGGCCACCCGGCCCTCGGCGACCTTGCGGCTGCGGTCGAACGCGGCGCCGTAGTCGAAGGTGGCCGTGCCGCTGATCCCAAAGGTCTGGGCCTCCTTGGTGACGATGTGCGCCAGCTCCGCGTTGCGCAGCAGCGCTTTGGACGGAATGCAGCCGACATTGAGGCAGACCCCGCCCCAGTACTTCGGCTCGATGATGGCGGTGTTCAAGCCCAGCTGGGCGGCACGAATGGCCGCGACATATCCGCCGGGACCTGCTCCAAGAACGACGACGTCATAGTGGGTCACGGACCCACCCTAGCGGGAAGGGGCTGCGCGCCGCCCGGGCCCGCGCACACCGGCCCGCTGTTTCCCGGCCACGGTCTACGGGTATCCCGCCGCCGAACTTTGCCGCAGCCGCGTTCGTGTAACCCGATAGCAGCTCCGAACACCTGCTGTGGGGTTGACATGCAGAACAGATAGCTCGGCGCCGCCGAGCCAGGGGGAAGGCGCGGCCGGTCATCTGACGGACCGCGTAAACAATTTGAGGGGGAAAAATTTCATGATGAGCTCACTGCGGCCGCATTTCGAGGATGTGCAGTCGCATTACGACCTGTCCGACGAGTTTTATCAACTGTTTCTGGATCCGACGCAGACCTATAGCTGCGCGTATTTCGAACGCGAAGATATGAGCCTGGAGGAAGCTCAGCTCGCGAAAATCGACCTGGCGCTGGGCAAGCTGGGGCTGCAGCCCGGGATGACACTGCTTGACGTCGGCTGTGGCTGGGGGGCCACCATGCGCCGGGCCGTGCAGCGTTACGACGTCAACGTGATCGGGCTGACCTTGAGCAAGAACCAGGCCGTTCACGTCGCGGCGGCCTTCGACGCGATGGACAGCCCGCGCAGCAGCCGCGTGCTCCTGCAGGGCTGGGAAGAGTTCGACGAGCCGGTCGACAGGATCGTGTCGATCGGAGCTTTCGAGCACTTCGGTTATGACCGCTACGACGACTTCTTCGAATTCGCCTACCGCGCGCTGCCGGCCGACGGGGTGATGCTGCTGCACACGATCGTGGCGGCCGGAAGCGCAGAGTTCCAAGAACGCGGGCTGAAGATCACGATGGAGTTGCTGCGATTCGTGAAGTTCATCATGGAAGAGATCTTCCCGGGGGGTCGGCTGCCACAGGTGTCCCAGGTGGACCGGCACGCGACCGCAGCCGGCTTCCATGTCACCCGGGTTCAGCCGCTGCGACTGCACTACGCGCGCACGCTGGACCACTGGGCGGCGGCGTTGGCAGCCCACCGGGACGAGGCGATCGCGATCCAGTCCGCCGAGGTCTACGAGCGCTACATGAAATACCTCACCGGCTGCGCCGAACTGTTTCGAAACGGCAACACCGATGTCTGCCAGTTCACCTGCCAGAAATAGCCCACGGCGCGTTCGCGGCATTTCGAAAGGAAACCGGACCATGGTTGAGGAATCGATTCGCAATAGACCCATGCGCCCCCATTTCGAGGACATCCAGGCGCATTACGATCTCTCCGACGACTTCTTCGGTCTGTTCCAGGACGCCAGCCGCACCTACAGCTGCGCCTATTTCGAACCGCCGGAGCTCACGCTCGGCGAGGCCCAGATCGCCAAGATCGATCTGAACCTGGACAAGCTGGAACTGCGGCCGGGCATGACGGTGCTCGACATCGGCTGCGGCTGGGGCGCCACCATGCGACGTGCGGTCGAGAAGTATGACGTCAACGTCATCGGGTTGACGCTGTCGAAGAACCAACTCGCCTATACCCGCCAGCTCCTCGACCAGCTGGACAGCGAGCGCTCACGACGGGTGCTGTTGCACGGCTGGGAGGAATTCCACGAGCCGGTGGACCGGATCGTGTCGATCGAGGCGTTCGAGCACTTCGGCTTTGAGCGCTACGACGACTTCTTCGGCAACTGCTTCAAGATCCTGCCCGATGACGGGCGGATGACGATCCAGAGTAGCGTCAGCTACCACCCTTACGACCTCAATGCCCGCGGCAAGAAGCTCAGTTTCGAGACGGCGCGGTTCATCAAGTTCATGGTCACCGAGATCTTCCCGGGTGGCCGGCTGCCGTCCACCGACATGATGGTGCAGCGCGGCGAGAAAGCGCATTTCGTTGTGCCCGAACCGCTCTCGCTACGTCCGCACTACATCAAGACACTGAAGATCTGGGGCGACGCACTGGAAGCCAACAAGGACATCGCCGTGCAGCTCACTTCCGAAGAGGTCTACCAGCGCTATATGAAATACCTGCGCGGGTGCGAACACTACTTCGCCGACGAGATGCTCGACGTCAGCCTTGTGACGTACCTCAAGCCGAAGGCGCCTAGCGACGTTTCGGCGCACGGAGCAGCACGACCCGTTTCGCCGCAGCCTGCGGATCGGTCGGTGCCGCCGGGGCGAGCGCCTGATCCACCGAAAGGCGAGGCCGCCATGGCCAAAGAACTGACACCACATTTTGAGGACGTCCAGGCACATTACGACCTGTCCGACGACTTCTTCCGTTTGTTTCTGGACCCGTCGCAGACCTACAGTTGCGCCTACTTCGAACGCAATGACATGACGCTCGAAGAGGCCCAGCTGGCCAAGATCGACCTGGCGTTGGGCAAGCTCGACCTGCAACCGGGAATGACGCTGCTCGATGTCGGCTGCGGCTGGGGCGCCACCATGTCTCGGGCGATCGAACGCTACGACGTCAACGTCATCGGCCTGACCCTGTCAAAGAACCAAGCCGCCTATGTACAGCGGACTTTCGACGCGATGAACAGTCCCCGTGACCGAAGGGTGTTGCTGCAGGGGTGGGAACAGTTCGACGAGCCCGTAGACCGGATCGTCTCGATCGGGGCCTTCGAGCACTTCGGCCACGACCGCTATCCCGCGTTCTTCTCGATGGCCTACGACGCACTTCCCTCCGACGGCGTGATGCTGCTGCACACCATCTGTGGCATGAACCCCAAGTACGCCAAGGAACTAGGCATTCCGTTGACGTTCGAGTTGGCTCGCTTCATCAAATTCATCATGACCGAGATCTTCCCGGGCGGCAGGCTGCCGTCGGTCTCGATGGTCGAGGAGCGCGCCGCCGAGGCCGCCTTCACCGTCACCCGGGTGCAGTCCTTGCAACCGCACTACGCCAGGACCTTGGACTGCTGGTCGGAAGCGCTGGAATCGCATCGCGAGCAGGCCATTGCGATCCAGTCCCAAGAGGTCTACGACCGCTACATGAAGTACCTGACGGGCTGCGCGAAGATGTTCCGGCAACGCCAGGTCGATGTCAACCAATTCACCTTGGCGAAGTAGGCATTCGGGATGAGCTGCCCGTCAGCTCAGTACGGCAGAACCCCGGCGACGCAGCGACTCACATGCTGGCAGTAGTAGTGCCCGTAGAGCGGCGCAGCGGCGAGCGCGGCGGCGAACACCGCCGACATCAACGCGATTGCCACCGCCGACATCAGCGGTTTCTCCCCCACCATCGCCGCGATCACCCCGGCGACCACGCACACCGCGACATAGATCAGCACAACAAAGACGGCCGGCGTCTTGTCGGCCAGGCTGTACCACCAGGCGAAAAGGCCCAGGCCGATCCCGGCTGCCGGAATCCACACCGCCAACAGCACCAGGGCCAGCTGCCACCACTTCAGGTATTGATACTGACCGGTGAGGACCACCGGTTTGGGTGGTTTGGCCGCCGGCAGCGCGGACGGCGGCGTAGCGCTTTCCGGGTCGGCCCACGGAATCGGCTCGGCACCGGTGTGCGGTTCGTCCGGCGCCTCAGCCGGCCCGGGCAGCGGTACCGGGTGCGGCCCGGTGTCGAAGATCGGCGCCATATGCGGCTCGGTCATCGGCAGCGAGCCCGTGTCGGTGGTCTCAGACACCCGACACCACCTGAATCGCAGCCAGCGCGCCGAACCACCCGACCGCCATCGCGAGCAGAAACGCACCCAGGGCGACTACCCACCGGCGCGAGGAGACGAACACCAGCACCAGGCCCGCGATGCTGGGGGCGCCGAGCACCAGCGTGATCGCGACGTCCGGACGCAGCGGCGTGGTGATGACCAGGCTCAAGCCGATCCCGGCCAAGATGCCGACCGCTACGCCGACCAGCATGGCGCTGCTCAACAACCAAGGCCGTGGCAGCGGAATCACACCGACAGATTTTACGGCGTTCGCGCCGGTCAGCGTGGTAGCGACCCGGTGATCACCGGGACTGTTTCCAGCAGCGTGTTCTCGTCGCCGGTAAAGGCCCGGCTGCGCGTCAGAAACCGCATGCCCTCCGGCGCCTCCAGGCTGAACCCGGCCCCGCGGCCCGGGACCACGTCGATGATCAGCTGAGTGTGCTTCCACGCGGCGAACTGCGGGCCGGAGATCCAGACCGGCACTTCGATGCCGGCTCCCCCGTTTTCCAGGTCAAGTACACCGAGCAGCACATCGTGGTCACCGACGATGAAGTCGCCGTCGGGGTAGCACATCGGCGCCGACCCGTCGCAACAGCCACCGGACTGGTGAAACATCACCGGACCGTGGCGTGCCACCAGCCGCGCCAGCAGTTCGGCGGCGGCATCGGTGACCAGCACCCGGTCCGGTGCGTCCATCAGAGCATGCCCATCAAAAAAGACCCTGTGCCGTCTGCGAGTAGGACACCAGCAGGTTCTTGGTCTGCTGGTAGTGGTCGAGGACCATCTTGTGGTTCTCCCGGCCGATGCCGGACTGCTTGTAGCCGCCGAACGCCGCGTGCGCGGGATAGGCGTGGTAGCAGTTGACCCACACCCGTCCGGCCTGGATGTCGCGGCCGGCCCGGTAGGCGGTGTTGCCATCGCGGCTCCATACCCCGGCGGCCAGCCCGTAGATGGTGTCGTTGGCGATCGCGATCGCGTCGTCGTAGTCGGTGAAAGACGTCACCGAGACCACCGGGCCGAAGATCTCCTCCTGGAAGATGCGCATCTTGTTGTGCCCGGCGAAGATCGTCGGCTGCACGTAATAGCCGCCGGACAGGTCACCGCCCAGCTCGGCGCGTTCGCCGCCGGTGACGGTGGTGGCGCCCTCATCCTTGCCGATGGCGATGTAGGACAGGATCTTCTCCAGCTGATCGTTGGAGGCCTGCGCCCCGATCATCGTGGAGATGTCGAGCGGATCGCCCTGGCGGATCGCCTTGGTGCGGATCGCGGCCAGTTCCAGGAACTCGTCGTAGATGGGGGCCTGGACCAAAGACCGCGACGGGCAGGTGCACACCTCGCCCTGGTTGAGGGCGAACCCGGCGAAGCCTTCCAGTGCCTTGTCCTGGAAGTCGTCGTTGGCGGCGAGCACATCGGAGAAGAAGATGTTGGGACTCTTGCCGCCCAGTTCCAGGGTCACCGGAATGATGTTCTGGCTGGCGTACTGCATGATCAGCCGGCCGGTGGTGGTCTCGCCGGTGAAGCCGATCTTGGCGATCCGGTTGCTGGTCGCCAGCGGCTTGCCCGCCTCGACACCGAAGCCGTTGACCACGTTGACGACTCCCGGCGGCAGCAGGTCGCCGATCAGGCTCATCAGGAACAAAATCGAGGCGGGGGTCTGCTCGGCCGGCTTGAGCACCACCGCGTTGCCGGCGGCCAGGGCCGGCGCCAGCTTCCAGGCGGCCATCAACAGCGGGAAGTTCCACGGGATGATCTGGCCGACGACGCCCAGCGGCTCGTGGAAGTGGTAGGCGACGGTGTCGTTGTCGAGCTGGCTCAGCGCACCCTCCTGGGTGCGGATCGCCGCGGCGAAGTAGCGGAAGTGATCGGCGGCCAGCGGGATGTCGGCGGCCAGGGTCTCCCGCACCGGCTTGCCGTTGTCCCACACCTCGGCGACCGCCAGCTCCTCGCGGTGTTGGTCGATCCGGTCGGCGATCTTGGTCAGAACGTCCGCCCGTTCGGCCGGGGACGCCTTGCCCCACGCCGGCGCGGCGGCGTGCGCGGCGTCGAGCGCCAGGTCGATGTCGGCCGCCGTGGAGCGGGGGATCTCGCAGAACGGCTGACCGGTGACCGGTGTGGTGTTCTCGAAGTAGCCACCGCCGACCGGCGCCACCCACTGCCCCCCGATGAAGTTCCCGTAGCGGGATTCGTAGTTCATCAGCGCGCCTGCAGAACCCGGACGTGCGAAAACGGTCATCGATGCTGCTCCTTAGCCGTGGGTGTTGCTCACCTCACATTACCGTCGTGGTCACAATGGCTGCTATGTCTACCCGGCCTGCTGAGGACTTTGACGACCCGTACCTGTGGCTGGAGGACGTCACCGGCGAGCAGTCACTGGACTGGGTGCGCGCCCACAGTGATCCGACCGTCGAGGAGTTCGCCGGCGACGCCTTCGAAGCGATGCGCGCCGCCGCGCGCGAGGTGCTCGACACCGACGCGCGTATCCCCTACGTGCGACGTCGTGGCGAGTACCTCTACAACTTCTGGCGCGATGCCGCCAACCCGCGCGGGTTGTGGCGACGCACCACCTTGGACAGCTACCGCACCGACAGCCCGGAATGGGATGTGGTCATCGATCTCGACGAGCTGGCCCGCGCCGACGACGAGAACTGGGTTTGGGGCGGCGCGAACGTGATCGAACCCCACCACACCCGGGCCCTGATATCGCTGTCCCGGGGCGGATCGGACGCCGTGGTGGTGCGTGAATTCGACATGGCGACAAGGGAATTCGTAGGAACCGACGGCCAGGGCTTCGAGCTTCCCGAGGCTAAGACGCGAATCGGATGGGAGGACGACGACACCGTCCTGGTGGGCACCGATTTCGGCGCCGACTCGCTGACCGACTCCGGCTACCCGCGGATGGTGAAGCGATGGCGCCGTGGCCAGGAGCTGGCGCAGGCCGAGACGGTGTTCACCGGGTCGGCCACCGATGTGGTGGTCGCCGCGGGCCGCGACCGCACACCGGGATTCGAACGAACCCTGGTGTCGCGGGCGATCGACTTCTTCAACGACGAGGTCTATGAACTGCGCGAGGGCGAGCTGATCCGCATCGACGCGCCTACCGACGCCTCGGTGTCGGTACATCGGCAGTGGCTGCTGATCGATCTGCGCACCGACTGGGATACCGGCACGGCGTCGTATCGGGCCGGTTCGTTGCTGGCCGCGGACTACGACGAATTCCTCGCCGGCACAGCGCAGTGCAGCGTCGTCTTCGAACCCGACGCCCACACCGCGCTGCATCACTACGCGTGGACCCGCGATCGCCTGATCCTGGTCACCTTGCACGACGTGGCCAGCCGAGTGGAAGTGGTCACGCCTCCCAACTGTGACGACCCGCTGCGCCCGGCTTCGCCGCGCTTGCGATCGTCACGCGGAGACTGGCAGCGGCGACCGGTTGCCGAGGTCCCGGCCAACACCAACACCGTGATCGCGGCCGCCGACGATACCGGCGACGAGATCTTCTTGGACTCAAGCGGGTTCGACCGCCCGTCGCGACTGTTGCACGGCCCCGTGGACGGAACGCTGACCGAGATCAAGTCTGCTCCGGCGTTTTTCGATGCCGACGGGCTCGACGTCAGCCAGTACTTCGCCACCTCGAAAGACGGCACCGCGATTCCGTACTTCGTGGTGCGCCCGGCGAATGCGACCGGCGCGACGCTGCTGGGCGGCTATGGCGGTTTCGAGGTGGCACGCACTCCGGGTTATGACGGTGTGCTGGGCCGGCTGTGGCTGGAGCGCGGCGGTACCTACGTGCTGGCCAACATCCGGGGCGGCGGTGAGTACGGGCCGGGCTGGCACACCCAGGCGATGCGTGCCGGACGGCACCTGGTGGCCGAGGATTTCGCCGCGGTGGCAACGGATCTGGTGGACCGCGGTATCACCCGTGTCGAGCAGCTCGGCGCCGTGGGCGGCAGCAATGGTGGGCTGCTGATGGGCATCATGCTCACCGCCTACCCGCACCTGTTCGGCGCGCTGGTATGTCAGGTCCCGCTGCTGGACATGCGCCGCTACCACCTGCTGCTCGCCGGTGCGTCCTGGGTTGCCGAGTACGGCGACCCTGACGACCCCGCCGAGTGGGAGTTCATCGGTGAATACTCGCCCTACCAGAACATTTCAGCCGATGCCGACTACCCGCCGGTGTTGATCACCACCTCCACCCGCGACGACCGGGTGCATCCCGGGCATGCCCGCAAGATGACAGCGGCATTGCGGGACGCCGGGCATCGGGTCTGGTATTACGAGAACATCGAGGGCGGGCACGGCGGTGCGGCCGACAACGCCCAGGCGGCGTTCAAGTCGGCGCTGAGCTTTTCGTTCCTGTGGCGGATGCTGGGCGAGCAGAGCTGACCTACCCGTTGGCCAGCCCTTCCCGGCCCATGTTGCGGACCCAGTCAGTGCGCAACTCCTGCGCGTAGCCGTCCTGGCGCATGCGCAGGTCGGCGTAGGCCAACATCTGCGCACAACGGACCACTCCGCACACGACCGGGGAGGCGATGACGGCCACCGCCCAGCTGACCTTGCATAGCATCACCACCGGTACCAGGCCGGTGATCCACACCAGATTGATGGCGAGAATCCTGCCGACGGCGTGTTTGCCCAGCTCGATCGAACGCCGGAACGAGTCGATCACCGCTCGCTGTTCGAGAACCAGGATGACCGGCGCCAAACTCAACAGGATCGAGATGATCGCCCATGCGATGGCGCACACCACCACGATGGGTAGCAATGCGGCGTAAAAACCCGTGAAAAACGCGCTGACCTGAACCAGCAGCCCCGCCGCCCCGATCAGGCAGTAGGCGATGATCAGCCGGCCTACCGCATACTTGCGTTCCGTCGCCCCCCAGAACACTTCATCGAATCGGATCCTCTCGCCGCGCACTGCTTTGTCGGCGGCCTGTGCACCCACGCTGATCAGCAGCCCATCGCCGGGAAAGAGCACCGCGCCAAACGCCGTGAGCACCACCAGGATCAGCGCGATCGCGCCGGGCCGAAGATAACCGTCACCGGCCAGCAGCAGGTCCACGATCTGCGGCGACCCCATGACCTTTCCGACCGCATACAGGATTGCAGCGAGCGCCACCACGAACCCGGTGTGTATGACTGCCGGAACTCCGACCAGGGTCGGCCAGTTCCGCAGCACGATCTTGACCGCCCCGCGGTACAGCTCGGCAATGGTCATGGGACGAAACGGGATCGGCGGGTGGCGGTCGATGACACCGGGCCGGTTGCGCGGTAGCGCCCACCCTCGCCTCGCCAGGAATTCCTCGACGTCGGCGGGCCAGCAGGCCCGGCGCGTCCGGGTGTAGCAACCCGCCCACCCGTAGCAGGCAGCCACACCCCAGCAGGGGACCCCCGGCCAGGTCAAGATCGCCAGCACGATCCACAGCCCGGCCAGCGCATGCATCGCGTGGTGGGGCCGCAGGTCGAATCGAACCCACCCAGGTTCGTTCGCCGAACCGCCACCCGTCGTTCGCACGTTGTTCACCAAAGCATGGCAACCGGCCAGACTCAAGTCGACCGACCGCTCGCGCGACCTTCAGGCCTTGCGCAGCCCGCCGGCCAACGCGATACCCACCCCCACCAGCACCAATACCGCACCAGTGGCCAGGGTCAGGTTGAGCCAGAGGTGCAGGCTCCCTTCGGCCACATCGGCAAGGGCATCGGTGATCCGGCGAATGTCGCCGGTCGCCTGGCTGAGCACCTGGTTGAGGAGACGTCGCGCCACTTCGACACCCGACCAGCCGACTGCGCCCACCAGCAGCGCCGAAACACCCAGGCTCGCCAAGGCCCGACCGCGGTGGCGTGCCGCGACCACCGTCAGAACCGCACACAACCCGGCCATGGCACCCAGTACAACGGTGAGCAACGGGCCCCACACCGCGAGCCGGTGCAGCCCGGCCGGGCGCATCACCTCGGTAGAGGTCGATGTCAACGGCACCGTCAACGAGGCCGGCAGCGTGACGGGGTAGTCGGCCAGCAGTTGGGCGAACGCGTCGCTGCGCAGCATCGGCATCACGTCGATCTCCCACGGGCCGGGGTCGCCGACGTTGAGCAACCAGGCATGCCCGTCCCGGTTGACCTGAACGAACTGAGCCGGAAACGCCGGCCCCGCAGTGTATTCGCGAGCCGCCGCGCGGGCCTCTGCGGGATCGATGGGCAAGCCGCTCCCCCGGATCAGCTGCACTGTCTGGGCGCTGAGTTCAGCCGCAACCGCATCTTGGAGGGCGGGTACGGCCGCGGCCCGGGCCGCCAGTCGAGCGTAACCGTCGGCATCGATGAGGTTGTACTGCGCCCACGCGGTCGGTAGCGCCACCGCAAGGGTTGCGGTGGCCAGCAACCAGAACAGCGCCGCCGAGAAGAGCCGCACTATTTCGCGGTACGGCGCGGACGGGCCAACACGATCCGGGTGAGCAACCGGTTGGTACGAGCCAGCGTGGCCAGCGAGTTGTGGTAGTAGTTACCACCCGCGCCGACGTTGGTGCGCGGCACAACGACGGTCTCCTGCCGGCAGAACTTGCGGATGCCGTCTTCGCCGCCGAAGCGCGCCCCGATACCCGAGGTCTTCCACCCGCCCATCGGTGCCGTTGTGCACATCAGGTTGGAGATCACGTCGTTGACGTTGACCGCGCCGCAGTCCAGCTGCAGCGCAATGTCCTTCGCCCGTGCGACGTCTTTGGAGAACACCGACGCGCTCAGCCCGTACGGGCTGTCGTTGGCGAGCCGGATCGCCTCCTGCACGCTTTTGACCTTCATGATCGGCAGGGTCGGTCCGAAGGTCTCTTCGGTCATGCAGGCCATCGAGTGGTCGACGTCGACCAGCACGGTGGGCGGGTAGAAGCTGCCGGGTCCGGTAGCGCGTTCCCCGCCGGTCAGCGCGCGCGCCCCGGCGGCCACGGCTTCCTTGACGTGCCGCTCGGTGACGGACAGTTGCTGGTCGCTGATCAGCGCCCCGAAGTGCTTGCCCTCGCCGGTGCCCACCTGCAGCGCCTCGACGTCGCGGACCACCGCGGCAACGAACTTGTCGTAGACGGGTTCGAGCACGTACACCCGCTCGACCGATACGCAGGTCTGGCCGGCGTTGAACATCGCGCCCCAGACCGCGGCGTGCGCAGCCAGGTCGATGTCGGCGTCCTCGCAAACGATCATCGGGTCTTTTCCGCCCAGCTCGAGGCTGACCGGCACCAGCCGGCCGGCGGCCCGCTCGGCGACCTTGCGCCCGGTGGCGGTGGAGCCGGTGAACTGCACGTAGTCGGAGTTGTCGATCACCGCTTCGGCGACCTCGCGCGCACCCTGCACCACCGCGAACACATCCGGCGCCCCGGAGGCCAGCCAGCCTTTGCGAAGCAGTTCGGCGGTCAGCGGGGTCTGCTCGGACGGCTTGAGCAGCACCGCGCACCCGGCCGCCAGCGCGCCGATCGCGTCCATCAAGGCGTTGGCCACCGGGTAGTTCCACGGCGCGATGACGCCGACTACCGGCCGGGGCCGGTAGTGGATGGTGATCTTTTTGACCTTGAGCACCGGGGTCGACGCCGGCCGGGTCTCGGGGGCCACCGCCTTCTCCATCACCTTGATCACGTAGGACAGGATCATGATCAGCAGGGGGACTTCCTGGGCGGCGTCGGTGCCAGACTTGCCGGTCTCGGCGATCAGCAGCTTCTCGATCTCGTCCCGGTTGTCGCCGAGCCACAACGCGAAGCGGGCCAGCGCCTTGGCCCGGCCCTTGGCGCCGCGGCGCTCCCACTCGCGCTGTGCGGTGCGCAGCCCGGCGGCGATCGCTTCGACGTCAGCAGGGTTGGTCCACTGCACCTCGCCGGCAGCCTGCCCGGTAGCGGGGTTGGACACGGTTCCGGTGCCGGTGAAGGCGGCGACTGAGTTGGTGGCGGTCATGGCGCCATGCTAGTCCGGGTTGTGACCCGGATCGCACCGGGCCTCGACACGTGTCAAGTCTGACGAGCTTGTTCTTTTAAGCCCCGCAGGTACGCGGCCTGCCCCAGATGCTGAGCACAGTCATCGATGATGCTGACCAGCCGGACCCCCGCCGTCACCGGCGGATCCCAATGGGTGTCGACGACCCGAGCCAGCTCGTCTGCGGTGACGGTGTCGAGGTACCCCAGGGTCAACTGGTGCACCTCGCGGTAATAGCCGGCCAGCAGGTCTGCCGGGGCGTGGACCTTGGCGACCTCGGCGGGGCTGTGCCCGTAGCCACTGTCATCACGCGGCAGGTCCAGGCCGAACCGGTCCACCCAGCCGTCGCGGGTCCACACCTGCTCGACGCCGGCGACCTGGGCGATCTGAATGTCCTGCACCCGCGCGCTGTGCCAGAGCAGCCACGCGATGCTGTTGGCCTGCGCCGTGGGCCGATAGTCGGCCACCTCATCGGTGAGGCCGTCAGTGAGTTCGTCGGCGTGCTCGATCAGCCGGGTGAATGCGTCGCGGAGCAGCACTTGCAGAGCGGCGGTTGTATCGTTCTCCGTCATACCGCCCGACGCTACGCCTGGTGGCAGACCGCCTCGACGTTGTTACCGTCCGGATCGCGGACGAAGGCGCCGAAATAGCCGGGGTGGTACTCGGGCCAGAGCCGCGGCGCATGCAGGGGTTCGGCACCCAATCGCACGGCGGTGTCGTAGAACGCCTGGACTTGGTCGCGGTCGGCGGCGCTGAATGCGAGGTGGACCTCGCGGTTGGGACCGGAAGCGTCGCCCGCGTTGGCGTCGGCAATCCAGAAGTCGGGGGCGCAGTCGCCACTGCCGTAGCCGATGGCCACGCCGACGTCCATCTTCCGGCTGTAGCCGAGCACGTCGAGCACCGCGTCGTAAAACTCCTGCGATCTGGCGTAGTCGCTGCAGTTGATGCCCACATGGTCGATCACGGAATACATCCTGGCATGTGGAACCGCCGGGTCGTAGATTAACTAGATGAGCCTCGACGTCGTGGTCCGCAACGGCACGATTGTCGATGGACTGGGCGGCCACCCCTACGTCGGGGACGTTGGGATTCGTGACGGCGTCATCACCGAGATCGGCGAGGTATCCGGGGATGCGAATCGCGTGATCGATGCGACCGGACTGCTGGTCACACCGGGTTTCGTCGACCTACATACGCACTACGACGGGCAGTCCATCTGGTCGGACCGACTCAATCCTTCCTCGGCACATGGCGTGACCACCGCGCTGATGGGCAACTGCGGGGTGGGCTTCGCACCGTGCCGGACCGAAGACCACGACGTGCTGGTGGATCTGATGGCCGGCGTCGAAGACATTCCCGGTGTGGTGATGACCGATGGGCTGCCGTGGACCTGGGAGACCTTCCCGCAGTTCATGGATGCCGTCGACAGGCGCCGTCGCGATATCGATGTCGCCGCTTTTCTGCCGCATTCACCGCTGCGGGTCTACGTGATGGGCCAGCGCGGCGTCGACCGCGAACCGGCTACGCCCGAAGATCTGGCGCAGATGCGCCGGCTGGCCCAAGAGGCCGCTGAGGCTGGCGCACTGGGTTTCTCGTCCTCACGGCTGATGACCCACCGCACTACGACCGGCACCCAGATCCCCAGTTACGACGCCTCCCACGCCGAGATACTCGCGATCAGCCGCGGCCTGGCCGACGGCGGAGGCGGTTTGATCCAGTTCGTCCCGGATCTCCCCGAAGGCACCTACCAGCCTGTGCTGCAACAGGTTTTCGATGCGGCTACCGAAGCGGGCCTGCCCGTCACGTTCAGTTTGCTGATCGGCAACGCCGGCGCACCGCTCTGGCGCGATGCCATGGCCATGGTGGAGAAGGCCAATAGATCCGGCGCCGCAATCACCGCGCAGATATTCCCCCGCCCGATCGGGCTGATGGTCGGACTGGACCTGAGCATCCACCCCTTCGTGCTCTACCCCAGTTACCAGAAAATCGCTGATCTACCGCTGCCGGAGCGGGTTGCTGAGATGCGCAAACCCGAAGTACGGCAACAGATTCTGTCCGACCACCCCACGATCGTCCCGACCAATCCGCTGGCCTACTTGGCCCAATCCTGGGATTGGACGTTCCCGCTCGACGATGACCCGGACTACGAGCCAGATCCGTCGAAGAGCATTGCGGCACGAGCCAGAGCGCGCGGCGTCTCCCCGGCCGAGGAGGCATATGACCGGCTGCTCGACGACGACGGGCAGGCGATCCTGCTCGACGCGCTGGCCAATTTCGAAAATAACTCGCTGGACACCGTCAACGCCCTGATGCGCCGCGACGATGTCGTGCTGGGCCTGGGAGACGGCGGCGCGCACTACGGAATGATCTGCGACTCCAGTTTTCCCACCTATGTGCTGACCCATTGGGCCCGGGACCGCGCGACGGGCCGACTGAGCGTCGAAGCGGCGATCCGCGAACTGACGTCCACGCCGGCAAGGATCGCCGGACTCGAGGACCGGGGCCGCATCGCGGTGGGCTACAAGGCCGATCTCAATGTCATCGACCACCAGAACCTGCGACTGCACAAGCCGGTGGTCACCTATGACCTCCCCGCCGGGGGACGCCGACTGGATCAGACCGCCCTCGGCTACGTCGCGACGATCGTCTCCGGCGAGATCATCGCCGAGAACGGCAACCCCACCGCGGCCCGGCCCGGCAGGCTGGTGCGCGGTCGCCAACCCGCGCCGTCCCAACCATCCGCGGAGCTCACTGGGCGTACCGTTTGACGGTGTGACCGAGCCTCCCGAGCCCAAATACACCCACGGCCACCACGAATCGGTATTGCGTGCCCATCGCTCCCGTACCGCACAGAACTCCGCGGCCTATCTGGTGGGATCGCTGGCGCCGGGCTTGCGGTTACTCGACGTCGGCTGCGGGCCGGGAACCATCACCGTGGACCTGGCCTCCCTCGTCGCACCGGGCCGAGTGACCGCCATTGAGCCGGTCCCCGAGGCACTGGATCTGGCCCGCGACTGCGCACGCGAGCGAGGGCAGCTCAACATCGACTTCGTGGTGGCCGACGTGCACGCATTGCAGTTCGGCGACAACAGTTTTGACGTGGTGCATGCCCATCAGGTGCTCCAGCACGTTGCCGACCCGGTGACCGCGTTGACCGAGATGCGCCGGGTGTGTAAGCCCGGCGGGGTGGTGGCCGTGCGCGACAGTGACTACGCGGCGTTCACCTGGTATCCGGCGTCGGCAGAGTTGGACGACTGGCTGCGTCTGTACCGTGGCGCCGCGCGAGCCAACGGCGGCGAGCCCGACGCGGGCCGGCATCTGCTGGCCTGGGCGCACGCGGCCGGGTTCACCGACATCACCCCGACAACCAGCGCGACGTGTTACGGCACACCCGCCGAGCGGGAGCACTGGGGCGGCATGTGGGCCGACCGGATCCTGCAGTCGGCTATCGCCGAGCAACTGCTGGACAGCGGTGCCGCCGATCAGGCCAAGCTGCAGGCGATTTCGCAGGCATGGCGGAGCTGGGCCGCTCACCCCGACGGCTGGCTGGCCCTGCTGCACAGCCAGCTCCTGTGCCGGGTATGACGGCTTAGAGCAAGCGTTTCGGCGGGG